>NZ_JBLYZI010000163.1:0-8301 GCF_057680865.1 Endozoicomonas sp. Z74 | reverse complement strand
CCGGAAATACCTTGTGCATCACCGGCAATGGGTGAGGGCGGCAGAGTTTTATGGAGGACACCGATCTGCTCTGGGGACATCATGGGTATGGACTTCAGGATGTCTTGGAATTGCTGAGGTTTCATGGCTGGAACTCCACTTTACACGACAATTCTCATGCTCAGGGAGTATAGACCATGTTAGCAACATTTAATTTGAACAGCGCCAGCCATGTTGCTGAATTTTATCAATGGTGTCCAGGTCCATAAATTTGTTTTTGCCATGACCGAACTGGAAGGTGGCATAACCAAATGCGAAGTCTGTGCAGACAATTAAAGTGTCACTGTTGGAAAAATAAACGCTTCCATTCAGGTTTATCCTTTTTAAGCCGGTGAGATAACAGACTGACAATGGGGGATAACTCATTGCGTCAGAAAACGGATGAGCTCTTGTACCAATAATTTCATAGGGTCTTTCCTGCTGTGTCAGGCAGTGAATCTTCCTTTCCAGCCAGCTTTTACAAGCCTCCGGGGAACGTACATAGGACTCCTTTCCTGTAAATTTTGTGTTGATCTGATCAAGGAAATAATGAAGGTAATGAGTGACATCCGTTGTTTTTATGCCTCTGTGCAGAAATTTTATAGAAGCCTGTTCTAATCTGAAGCCGGTGTGTTTCTTCGAGCAAGGGGGCAGAGCTATACTGCTGCCTTGAATAATTGCTTCCATGTTGTTTACCCAATGGCGTGGAGTGTTGGCCTCTTGAAGTTGACTGGATTTACACCAGCAAAATAATAACTCATCCATGAGTCCTGATAGTTTGATCAGAAGAATTTCATTTGGTTTCTGACCAGTCTGTCAGTATGGCTAACTTTATTTTCCCCGGGAATCATTGTACCGAAGCTTGATGCCTTCCTGCCTGAGCAGGTCGCCGGCCAGGGGGGAAATAATGGTTCTCTGGCTCAGCAATATCTCTTTCACCCCCCAGTGGATCAACATCATGACATCCGCTTCAGAGATGGATTTCTGTCCGAGGAAGTCATGAACTCGAATCGTGTCGGCAGTTTTCTTCGGTTCGATCCGGTTCTCCCGGATGATATCCGACAGCCCCATACGACTGCCCAGTATGGCATTGAGCCGGTTGCCAGCCGCCTTGTTGTCCAGAATCTGCATGGCCCGTTCCGCAATGAGTGAGCCTGCTTCCATGGGGGGAATGCCACCGTAATAAATGTTGGGAACCACGGTGTTTTCGAAAGCGATATCGGCAATGCTACTGAACTCAGCCGCCAGCTGTTGGGTAGGTTCATCTTCCAGCTGGTAGATCAGGTAGGCAGAAAGGCTTCGGGAGGATTTGCCATCGGCACCGGGACGTTCTCCAAGCAATACAATGACCATCCGTGCATTGACGGTTCTGGCGATGTCTTCTGCCAGCCGGACCCGGCCATGGGGGGCCACCATGGTCTGGCCCAGGGAAAAGCCGTGGCTTCTCAAACCGTCTTCAAGAACCGGGAGCACTTCGTTGATGTTCTGATGAACCGCTTCTGCACTGAGCCCGTCGGTGATCAGAATCTGGATGTCCCGGTTTTCCGCCTGCAGGTGGTTTCGGGTTTTATCGCAGAGTTGTGACCCGGCATCCGGTTGAGCATGATGGATGTCAATACTGCTGGCCTGGGAGCGGATCAGCCGGAAGTCGACTTCTTCCAGCTCGTCAAAACGGAGCTTGCTCCGGGCAGCCATCCGGGCCACTGCAATGTTCTGCTTGAGTCTCCGGTTGACGCGGTTGCTCATCCGGGGGCCGGCGTTACTGGTGCCGTAACACATGGGCACCCTGCTGATCAGGTCCTGCCAGGCTTGTTTGGAGTCGGCAAAGATTGAGGGGTCTCCCCAGTTGGGGCCACGGCCGATTTTGCCATCCCGGCTCTCTTTGAAAATCCCTTTTTCCAGCGCCCAGTGGTAAAACTCCGGTGAAGGCTTGAGGTTATGGATCTCGCGCATGGTTTCATCATCATGGCCACTGGTGTCGGCATAGGCCAGCATCCGGTCGACCCCCATGTAGATGTCCATAAAGTAATGGGCTCCGGCCACGGTCAATAACTCCACGGCCATTTCCTGACCTTCACTGGAAGCGTCGGCGTGAAGTGTGAAGCATGGGGATACGCCCATAGGCAGCCCCATAACTTTGCCCATAAACAGGTCCTGGAGGTTGGAGTAAATGATCTGCAGGCTGTCTTTATGGGTTTCCGGGCCTATAAAACCGGTGACACTGTTCACCATGCACGGGTCATAGCGACGACAGAGGCCATAGGTAAGGGCTTCACAGGTGGTCATGTCGATGCCACTGTGTTTGCCATAGCTGACTTCACTGCCTTGACCTGTTTCGAAATACATAAATTGGTGTTCTTTACCAGCAGACTCACTGGTCAGTGCCCCTTTCTCTTTCATGGTCTGCCAGGCACTGTCGAGATAGGGGACGCTGACATCAAACGCTTCCCGCAGCGTGGCATCGGTTCCTGCCAGAGACTGGAACAGTATATCCACCGGCGCTCCCTCTTCCAGGCAGGCCAGTTGAGTGCGAATATGCGAGAGCACACAGACCTGGGTTGGAGCACCGGTCTGACGTCGTATTTTGTCCAGATGGATCAGGCAGGCACCGATGTTATCCACAGTGTCTTCGGCCGGGTTCAGACCAATCAGCAGATCACCGTTACCCATGGACAAACCCATCCAGGTCAGGGCTGTGATGGCATTGAGGTCATCGGTAGGGTGGTTCGGTTGAATGCGGGTGGAGAGTGAGCCCGAAAGCCCCAGATGAGTGCGAGCCTGGGTAGGGCACTGAATCTTTCGAGCGTTGTACACCATGTCGTGTACGCTCATCAGCTTGGTGACGGCAGCGACCATCACTCCGGTCAGCCCGGTGCCCGCCCGGATGATTTGCGGGCCTGTTGCCTGCTGAATCCAGTCCTTTAACTCGCCAAGCGTCATCATGGCCATTTCATCGAACACGGCCATGTCGATGTCGTAGTTGATGCGCATGATGTCATCAATTTCACCACTGTCGTTTGACAGTGGATGGTCATAAATATGCTGCAGAGTCAGGTCGGAAAGAATGGCTCTGGCCGCCTCACGACTGACTTCGTCCCCGGCAGCCAGACCCGCCACTTCGTCTCCACTGGTATGAAAGCCCGCTGCCCCCAGCAGTGCCTTGAGGCCAGAAAAACTGAAGCTTTGCCCGATAACCCTGATTCGATAGACCTCATCCACCTTGGAGGCCGGAACCGAAATCTGCTCCGGCGGGGTCAGTGATGGGTTGGGCATGGCGGTACTCCGTCTCTTGACTGAAACACTGTAGGGTATCGGTGAATGGGAAGCCGGGTATTGATTCCCCTCAGCTCTTCCATACATCAGGCTTGGAAGCCCGGAATTCCGACTCCACTATATGACTACAAACTGATCGCTATTGCACTGCGTAAAAATACACGTTTAGGGAGAAATGTTTTATCTGCGCATTCCATAAAAAACACAGAAGTGACATCACATTTGATTATGTCAGGGCTTGCAAAACCTGCTTTTTGGTAAGCAATGGCACCCCTTGGTACTCGCCAGGCAGGGAGTTATTCAAAGTGGGGAATTGCGGTAATACCGGCAGTGAAAAATAAGTGAAAATGGCGTTAACGTTATTCTGGAAGGGCTGTGATCATCAGGGAGGTGGTTATTCCTTTAATGCCTCCATGATATTAAATGAACAGCACTCAATGATTGAGTCTGTGGGGATGAATATTAAGTATGTATGGGGCGTTTCTGATAGAAGGGTAATGACGGAATATCAACTGATTCCATAAAAATACACAGGAATGACATAATTTTTGATTTTGCCAAGACTGACAAACCCGGCTTTTCGATCGGGGACTTCATCCACGGCCATCAGGTTGGCAGGGAGCTTTCCCCATCGACTGGCATAACTGCCGATGACTTTGCCAAAGTCTTTGGGAACCAGCAGCAGCAGGGGCAGTTGTTCAGGAAATTTGAGTGATTCAATGGTGCTGGCGAGCCGCTCTCCAAAGCCTTTCAGTTCTTTGAACTTTGGATAACTGTCGTCTTTCAGAGTGATTCGGATACAGGCGCCATGGTGGCTTTTCCTGGCCAGGCCAATGGCCCTGTTGAGGCTTTCTTCCCTGGCATCCAAAGAGAGTCGGGCAACAATAGGGAGGTCATTGACGGGCAGTTGCTCGGGTTTGGGCATAAACAGTGTGCTGCCTGACAGTTCGGCGCTGTGCAGGGTCAGTCCGTAAACCGTCGCCCGTCCGCCATATTCAGGCACAAAACGGGTAATGCTTCGGCAGAGAATAGGGGAGTGGGCTATCCCCCGGCATAAATCAATACCCAGGTCACCGTAAGCCGTGGTGCCGGGAAGTTGCCCCGTTTCTGAAAACTGATAGAGCAGTTCACCCACCCCCCCTGAGAACGTAATTTCAGCACGGGCAGTTTTACTGGAATCTGGCAAGAAGGCAGCTTGGCAAAGGCCCTGGCCCATATCCGATTCAAACCAGTGTTGCTCACCGGTGACAATGGCCTCCAGGCCTTTGACGTAATAAGACACCAACTGATCAATGGTTTCGGTGCTGCACTCTTCCCCCGGAACCAATGTCAGTTGAAGTTTTTCAAGCACCTGTCTGCCATGGTGGGATATTTCCAGAAGCCGGTAACTGCCGGGCTCAAAACGGAAGTGACGGGCGCCTATGAAATAACAACCTGATTCCGAAACACTGCCGTCTTTTCCCAGTGCGGGATTGGTGGTGCCACCGCCTATATCCAGATTAATAAAAGGCGTGTCAGGAGAGGAACGTGACAGTTCAAGGCTATTGCCCATGAAGGACAGCCAGGATTCCATACAGGGGTCATCGGCTGTGGCGACAATGGCCTGGTTGACCTTTTCCCGAACAGAGCGGGCAATGGTCAGGGCGTTTCGTTTTTCAGCAGCCAGTCCGGTAATGATAACGCCGCCGGCAAACAGCTGATCGCAATCGACACCACTTTCCTGCAGCCATTGATCCAGGCAGTGATCAATGGTTTCCGGGCACAGTTCACCATTGACAAAAGGGGTCAAGATGGCTTCAGAGCGATACACCAGGCTCGGGTGGCTAAGGTCCATCTTTCCAGTGACGGCATTTCTTTCCAGGCGGGCAGAAGCCACCATGGCTCTGCTGGTGGTTGAGCCAAAGTCGAGGCCAATCATCATGACGGACGAGTTGCCTGGGAAGGGTTTTGTCATACGGAAGGAAGATAAACTGTGAACCAATGGGAGCGCTACTTTACCGGACGAATGTCGGAAGTTCATGTAGTGCTTATTACCATTTTTGCAATAAACAGTAACCCCGAAGCGAACCGTTCAAACTTACAACACTTTTGCCTGAATATTGGATGATGCTTGTTCTTCAGAATTACAGATCTCCATACAGACTTTCATTTCTTATCACATAGTAACTGGCAGGTTTGCTTGGCTCTATTGCTCCATGACCATCAAGCCCTGAAGCATTTCCAAAGTTTCTGCGTACCAGCCGCTCAGTAACGTTTTGGGCTTTGTACACGTTGTATTGTGATACTTTTTTTCTGGCCCAATGAATCAGTTTCCCGGGAGAGGGCAGTGTCAGCTTGGAGCATGCGGCATTGACTGAGGTTACCGACCAGCGAATAAAGGAGCTGGCTGACTTACAGGTATCTAACAGCGCTGCTGCCATTCCCTTCAGCGAAAAAACATCCATCATGCAACCCATTCCAGGCTTCATGGCACATCCCCCCCCCTTTTTTTATTTGTGTTGAGCAAATAGTGTACAGGTCCGAGCAGAAAAGAAACTAACCGAATAGTCCATTGTGGTAACTGTTTTGACTTGACGTCATAGATAGGGAGGCTGCGGGCTGCCTTCCCTGTTTTTCAGAGTTGGGTTGGCCAAACAACCATGAGCGAGACAGCCCGAATCATGGAATTAATGGTCTTCTCATCGCAAGAACTGTTTCAATGTTGCCAGCCCTTCACCGGTGAAGGCACTGATTTCGAAAATAGTATGGATACCGGCAGCGCGAAGTACCTTTCTGGAAAACTCCAGGTCCGCTTTATCACTGTCAATCTTGGTGATGATGCCAATCACTTCCCGGTTAAACATGCTGGCAAAGCCGGGAGGGATCTGGTTCTGTTTTCGGGAGCAGTCATGCACTACGGCAATCAGCTGATAATCCACAGCTGCTGACATCAGGGCAGCAAAAAAACGACGGTTCTCAACAAACTCCCCGGGCGTATCCAGAATGTAATCACTGTACTCCATCGCCTGGGTTTTTTTGTACTTCAATTCCTGGCCATACAATGCCTGGGTTAATGTCGTTTTGCCCGAAGCGGTCGAGCCAACCAGCATCATCTTTTTCATCAGGAGCGGGTTATCTGGGTTGGTGAGAATTTCAAATTGTCCCTTAGCAGGTCCATGGCAGCATTCAGGCCTGCCTCGACACTGCCCACATCTCCAGTGATCACCAGGCAACCAGAGAACCGGTCAAGAAAGCCAATTTCCACACCGGCCGCCTTGGTGGCAACATCACCTGCGATCATGGAGGCTTCGCTGGGGGTAATGGTCATAATGCCAATGGCACTGACGGTTTCAGCATCAAGGCCGAGTTTAATGATCAGATCCTGCTGGGGGTGAGCGATCAGGTGGGCCAGTGTTACCTGCTTGCCTGGCACATATTCCTGAATGATCCGTTCTTTGTTTTCCACAGAGAGGTTACTCATTCTATTGCGTTACCGGGTTAAGACATGAGTCTGAACCCGTGGCTGACCCGTGGATTAGCCATAAATACCATTACTGTTGCTTCTGGCGTGCGATTTCTTCCCAGTTGGCGGGATAAGCCACAAACATGAACCGCGCATGGTCTGGTGCGCTGAATTGAATAGTGGAACCCTTTGGAATAAAGATGACATCACCGGCATGGCCTGTGACTTCCCGGCCATCAATGATGATTTTCAGGGTGCCTTCGATGATGTAATCCACCTCGTCGTATTCCAGTGTCCAGTCGAAGGTGGTTTCATGCATTTCCATCATGCCGCAGCCCAGGCGTGGGCTCTCTTCCAGGTCCAGCATATCGGTGATAAACACCTTGTCGCCAGGCTTGCCAGTATCAAACGGTTTGCATTTGACAGTGGCCGCTTTGACAACGGCGACACCTGACGTGTCCACGTGCTTGTCAAACTCGGGTGCGGTGGCTGTCTGGCTCAGTTGTTCACTGACTACCTTTCGGATGATCTGCTCAAGGGCTTCCGGGGTGATTTGGCTCATAATTGGCTCATTCAACGGCTTATTCAACGAAATAGTGGGTTGATTCAGGCTGGCAGTCGTTTCAAAACTTCTTTGCGGACGGCTGCAAGTTGACTGCTGTCGGTAATACCGTAATCAACAGTCAAAATATGGTTGATTCGGTCATGCAGGCTTTTTGTGTTAATGGCTTTTGGTGAGCGAATCACCTGAATGCCCTGGATTTTGGCAAGATCCGCAGCGCCAGGTGAGAGCAGGAGACCTTTGTCGACGGTCAGGCAGCCATTAACAACAAATTCATGGAGGTTATTACGAGTGATCAGGCGGCTCATTAGAAGACCTCCATATTATCAACAATACCGACAATGGCTTCGTCAACCGGCCCCTGTGAAGGAAGGATCGCCCGTCGGGCGGCACCACCTCTGGCAATCAGAACTGTATCGCCTATGCCTGCACCAACGGTATCCACAGCAACGAGAGAATGGCTGTTTTCGTCGTTGTCATCACAGCTAACGGTTTCTTCAATGGGGTTGATCAGCTCTACGATCATCAGCTTGAAGCCGTTAAGGCCTTCCTGTTTGCGGGTGGCCCATATGTTGCCTGTCACCTTACCAATCAGCACTTGCCCTACTCCCGGGAAATTATCGAGGGCCTCGTTTGGCTGTTCGCTGATGTTAGCTCAGTGTTTACACAAGGCCGGAATACAGGATTGAACAGTAATACAGGGGGTGGGTACTTCAGTTGACGAAGGTCATTTTTCCAGAAATCAGAAAATTAACCTGGATCAATGTTTCATCACTTGATCGCCCTTTCAGCAGTCACTGCTGCAAAGGGGTTACTGTTCAGAAGTAGTCCTGGCCCTGGTTCTTGGTAAAAAGCTCTGGGCGGAGTTTGTTGGCTTTTGCCCTCACCCAAACCCTCTCCCAAAGGGCTGTCTCTTAGTCACAAATCCTAATCTTGGTTTATCCTTTTCTGAGACAGACCAAGATCATGATGCCACTGCCTCCTCAACAATGGGCTGAACAGACTT
>NZ_JBLYZI010000162.1:0-8553 GCF_057680865.1 Endozoicomonas sp. Z74 | reverse complement strand
AGAAAGTAATAAACCGAGAAGCTGTTTATCGTAAAGCGAAGGAGCAACACCCAGAACGCTGGGGAAGCCGCAATACCAGAAACTGGCAGTTACCCACTGAAGTATGGCTAAACCCTGAGCGATCAGAAAATCAGCAGCACTATGATTTAGCTGCATAGGTTGAGGCGACATCTTTCTTGAAAATCACCGGAACCAAAGCGTGCCAAGCTCCGGAAGTATGCATGGGCGGTAAATATGATTTCAAGGCCGATGCATGGAGTCTGGGGAACTGTATCGTTGATTTCTTGTGTGGTGAAAAGATTGCCGATCTATTTATTCCAGAGTCTGAAACACTGGATAAGCCGCGGAAATCAGAGCTGGTTCGATTAAGGAAGAAGGCTGAAACAGTAAAGTTAACTGATTTAGAAAAAAGTAAAGCTGAACTTGGTATTCTTGAGATTGTTAAAGTTGTAAAAGAGTTTTCAGCTATGGAGGATGAAAAGAAAAAAGAACTGCTCCAAAAATGGATGGAAAATGTAGATTTTAATCCAATGGAATACAGTGGGATGTTGGATGTTGTTGTCGAACTTACAAGACTTGATCCTGAAAAAAGAATCAGCACTTGTGATGCTCACGAAAGAATACAGAGGGTTATCTTTGGTGATACCGCTATGGTTGCCAAGGCTACTACTCAAGATCAGGTAAGGGGCGAACTTTTGTCAACAAGCACAGACTGCAGTGCATTATCAGATGATGGTTACGGATCAATGGAGTACCACCAGAATGATGATATTGAGGAAGAGCTTGTTGCTCTGGCTTCAGAGCTTCAGGAATCTGTTGAAGTTGAGTCTATAAATGAAATTCCAGCATTAAATATTCATACTGGGAAAACAACTGAGCAGAGCCTTTTACCTGTTTCAAAAAACGGGCAGGAAATGACATTTGTGGCTGAACTAAATGGTGTCGTCAGCCAGGACAGGGTAGCTATTATTGAGCCCCTAGTGGTAGAGGCGTTAATGGGAAGCCTGGTACCTGAAAATACAGTTGCTCCTGAGGTTCAGGCTGAGGCAGCAACAAAAGTGGCGGATCTTTATGTAGATGTTCCTTACAAATCCACTGATACCGGAGAAGGCTCTTCTGTGGATCCTGAGTTTGAAACCTGTGTTGACACTGGGGCAAGAACCTATTTCATCCCAAGGCCTCCCGAGGCACTTACCCAGAGTGAAACGGGAGGTACAGAAACCGCTTCTGGATCACCTTCTGTTTCGTGCCCTCACTTAAACAAAGTGTGGAACTCAATATCCAATGCCTGGAGTGGTTACTCGTTCTTTTGAAGATAGGTTGGCACTCCCTTGTCCGGAAGGAGGTGCCGCCAACCATTGATCCAGAACCTGTCGGCTATTGAACACTTACTGAATGGCGTCCTGCAGGGACGCTTTTCTTAGAACCTCCTTTAACTGCTGACTCATTTTCTGGCAGAGCCTGGCATCCAGAACCGCTTCTCCCTTCTGGTCGGTAATCACAAACCGGTCTTCTACCTTTTCGCCAAACGTGGCAATTTTGGCCCCATGAACCTGCAGCTTTAGCTGGGAAAAGGTTTTTCCGATCAGAGCCAGCAATCCTGGCCGGTCAGTGGCGATAATATCCACCACGGTCTGACGGGGATCAATCTGATTGCTGATCAGCACCACCGGTTCCCGGCTGAAGTGCCGGAGCTTTCTGGGGGTTCTTCGACGGATCAGGTCCGGGAATTTGTCCGGGGCCATTAAGGTTTTCTGAAGGTGCTGTTTGATCTGTTGAATGCGCTCCTGATTGTTGCCGATGGCGGAACCGTCTTCTTCAAGCACCGTATAAGTATCCAGACTGAAATTGCTGGTGGAGGTGATGATCCTTGCATCCTGGATGGCCAGCCCCAGCTGGTCAAAAGCCGCCACCGTGGCAGCGAACAGGTTGGGTTGGTCCGGTGTGTAGACAAACACGCTGGAACCCTGGTGATTCTGGTTGTTTGAGGGTTCCGGGATAATGATCAAGGGTCGGCCCGGCTTTTTCCGGAGGTGGTGTTTGAGAATGCCTTCGGTCTGCCAGGCAATTTCGTCACTCTGGTGGCGGAGAAAATACTCATTATCAAACTGTTGCCAGAGCTGAAAAATGGCCTTTCGACCAAACCCCCGGCTGGCCAGCAGGTCAATAGCCCTGCTCTTGGTGGACGTCAGTTGTTCGTTGATTTGTGGAAGGTTATCAACGCCTCTTTTCAGCAGTTGCCGGGTCTGGGTAAACAGCTGTTGCAGCAGGGAGGCGCGCCAGCCGTTCCAGAGGCCGGGGTTGGTGGCATTAATATCCGCTACGGTGAGCAGATAAAGGTACTTCAGCCGTTCACGGGTACCCACCCGCCGGGCAAAGCCCTGGATGACTTTCGGGTCAGAGAGATCCTGTTTCTGGGCGGTGACGGACATCACCAGATGTTCACGTACCAGCCAGACAATCAGAGCGGTGTCATCATTATCAAGCCCATGAAGACGGCAGAACTGTTCGGCATCCACCGCCCCCAGCTGGGAGTGATCCCCGCCTCTGCCTTTGCCGATATCATGGTAAAGGCCTGCCAGATACAGAAGTTCCGGCTTGGGGATGCTGTGGATGATTTTTGAGGCGATGGGGAATCGCTGACGGCTTTTCTGGTAGGTAAAGCTGCGCAGGTATTTGATCAGCAGAAGGGTGTGGGCGTCGACGGTCAGGGTGTGGAACAGATCATACTGCATCTGTCCGATGATTCGACCAAACTCCGGCAAATAACGCCCAAGTATGCCATACCTGGCCAGCCTTCTCAGGGTTGCAGTGAGCGTGTAGGGGGCCCGCATCAGCTCCAGAAACAGACGGGTGCAGCGGGGGTCTTTGCGGAACGTGCTGTCCACCAGGTGACGGTAGTCCCGCAATAGCCGGATGGTTTCTGCCGTTGGGCCCTGAATGGACTGGTCCCGGGTAATCAGCACAAACATTTCCAGAATGGCCGGTGGGTGCTCTGCAAATACGAGGCTGTTTACGGTTTCTATGTAGTTGTTACGAACCTGAAAGTGTTCGTTAACTGGCCGGACTTCCTGAGGCTCTCCGCCATTGAGAATGTCATCGTCGAAGTGTTGCAGCAGCAGATCTTTCAACTGGCTGACAATCATGACCGTGCGGAAATAGCTCTGCATGAACTGTTCAACCGCCAGGGATCCGGTGTGGTCCCGATAACCAAACTGGTCTGCCAGGGTTCGTTGATGGTCGAACAGCAGCCGGTCTTCACTGCGGTTGTTCAGGGAGTGCAGTGCCCAGCGCACTTTCCAGAGAAAGGCCCGGCAGCGTTGCAGTTGCTGGTGCTCGGTGTTGGTCAGGAAGCCCATTTCATGGAGTTCTGCCAGGTCATGGGTACCGTAATGCCGACGGGCCACCCAGCCCAGCATCTGCAAATCCCGGAGTCCTCCCGGCGACCCTTTGATATTGGGCTCCAGGTCATACTCGGTATCGTTGTACTTTTTATGGCGAGTTCGTTGTTCTTCAAATTTCGCCTGGAGGTAGCGGCGACTTGGCCACATCCGCCCGGTATCAATCATTTCCTCAAGGCGGTCATGAAGGTATAGGGGGCCGGTAACCACCCTGGACTCCATCAGGTTGGTGATGATGGTCAGGTCCGACTCCGCCTGCTGGGCGCACTCCTGAAGGGATCGGACACTGGAACCGACATTGAGTCCAATGTCCCAGAGCAGGGTAAGGAACTGCTCTATTCTGCTCTGGTGCAAGCCATACTGATCATTTTCCAGCAGAACCAGAATATCAATATCCGATCCAGGGTGAAGTTCACCCCTGCCGTAACCGCCCACGGCCAGCAGGGCAATGTCACAGCCCTCCCGCCACTCCATATGCTCCCAGGCCAGTTTCAGTATCTGGTCAATCAACCAGGCTCTTGCTGTCACCAGAACCTCAATATCGGTTTCCTCCTGGAAATACTGATCCAGAAGGGCTGTGGCTTCACGCAGGCATTTTTTATAAGCCGGTATCGGAGTCCGGGAAATCGTCAGGTCAGCACGGAACTGGCTTTTGTTGAACAGTTGCTGCTGCATCTGGGCTGGAATCTTCTGGAAGAGCTTGTTCATTGTCGTCTTCTGGCTGCTGTCCATATCAATCCGGACGGAATCCGAACGGGGCCTGTTTTAACCTGAATTCAGCAGTTGGATGCGGAGTTTGTGGGAAATCTGGGCGTTCTCAGCCAGGCGCGACGCTTGCCAATGGCCGTAGTCCTTGGCAAGCGTCGCAACGCAGTTGAGGGCGTTCAGATTTTCCACAAACCCGCAGAGCAAACTTTCACTCACCCCAAAAGTGAATTGGAAATCTGGTGCTATTGCTTTAACCATCAAGGGTTTATAGATACTCACGCGTCCCACTGCTGAATTTAGGTTCACGGGGGGCTGAAGAGTCACGCCTACCATACCAGCTCAGGGGGAATAAGTCTGTGGCAATAATGGAGAGCTGGCTTACTGTTTATGTCAAGGCTTCTCGTCAGCCAGGTGTTGTTCTTCGATTGAAAAAATTGCTCTGAATCAAAAAAGTGTGAACTTGTGTGAATATAGTGTCGTTTAATCTTGTATGACAAGATGTACTGGTTTGTAATACAAGAGCTGCTTGAGAACACCGGGGCGTGGTAAAGCATTTTTGGTAGAATCTCGGCTTTTGATGGGCTACTGCCTTTTTGTCAAACCCCGAATTCGTTGGCGAAATCATTATGAGTCGTAAATCGGTTGAAAGCAGTCTGGTGGACGAACTGGTCAGGACGATGACCCTGGAGGTTGTGTCCGGGCATTATCATGAAGGTGAGCGGTTGCCGGGAGAGAATGAGTTGTCCCGGTTATACGACGTTTCTCGAACCTCTGTTCGTGCCGTACTACAAGCCCTGGCGGCCAAGGGACTGATTGTGGTGGAACCCAAGAAAGGCAGTCGGGTAACCCCCCGGGAGGACTGGGACTGGCTTGACGGTTCTGTTCTGGAGTCCGCATCCCGGTGCAGTGAGGATGACACTCTGGTTTGCCAGCTGCTGACCATGCGGATGATGCTGGAACCTGCCATTGTAGCACTGGCCGCTCTGCAGGCTTCCGGTCAGGATATTGCGGATCTGGAGTCGGCGTTCAGGAATATGGCAAGTGCGTTGGACGTTCCGGATAAGGAGCAGTACAACGAAGCTGACCTGGAATTCCACCAGTTACTGGCCCGGGCGACGGGGAACCCTTTTCTGTTCCAGCTGGGAAAAGATCTGGCCTCTGCCCTGAAAGTCGGGTTTCAGGACAGTTTTGACCGGACTCCGGATCACCGGAGCGGCCTGGCCATGCATGGCAGCATTTTGGATGCAATCCGGCTGCGTGACGCTGAAGGTGCCCGCAAGGCCATGAGTGAATTGATCCTGTCCACGGAGGCTGGAAAGCCGGAAGCCTTTGCCCGGCAATCGGTTCTCGAAAAAGCAGTGATGTGAGGTTTTCTCAAACCGGTCATTAATCCGAAATGCAAGCCGGGCTGTGGCTCTCAATGCCCATAGCGAAATGAAAAACCATCAAATGAACGGGTATGAAGTAAGAGGCGAGCACAATGACCACTTCTTTATCCAGCCGGGTGTGGGCTGTTGTTGACTGGGGTACCACCAATTTTCGTGCCTTTCTGCTCAGGGGCGGGGAGCTTCTGGACAGTCTGTCGGCGGAGCAGGGCCTTCTGAGCATTCAGGAGGGGGCTTTTGAAGCAACGCTGTGCCGGTTACTCCAGCCCTGGCTGGAGCAGCATGGAGATTTTCCCGTAGTGGCTGCAGGTATGGTCGGAGCGAAAGGCGGCTGGGTGGAAGTGCCTTATGTCCATACTCCCTGTTCCAGGGAGGACCTTGCTTCTCACCGGCTCTCTATTCCAACCGTCAACTTCTCCAGTGTCTCCATTGTTCCCGGAGTTATGCACCGGACAGAAGATGGCCGGCCCGATGTAATGCGGGGGGAGGAGGTCCAGGTGATGGGGGCACTGGATATAGAGGGTATCGAAGAAGGCCATGTGCTGCTGCCGGGAACCCATTCAAAACTGGCCCGGGTCCAGCAGGGAAAGCTGATTGAGTTCAGCACTTTTATGACCGGTGAACTGTTTTCGCTTCTGGAGAAGCACTCCATTCTGGGGCGAAACCGGCCATTGCCTCAGGTGACCTCAAGGGAAGCGTTTATGGCCGGGGTCCGTGGGGCTGTCAATGAGAGCTGTCTGTCCAGGGTACTGTTCAGTGCCCGCACTCTGACACTGACTGGAGAGCTGGATGAGCATCATGTCAGTAGCTACCTGTCCGGATTGATGATTGGTCATGAGGTGAGAGCACTCAAGGCCATGGGCGTTCAGTCTCTGGCTATTGTGGGCAGCAGTCGTCTTGGTGAGCTCTATCGGATGGCTCTGGAGAGCCAGTCAGTGTTCTCATCCATCATTGAAGGTGACCAGGCCTTTTTAAAAGGGATTCAGGCGATACACCGGTAGTTGCACCGGTAATAGTCCAATGGGTTTGAGTTTTATCCAGCGTTGTCCAGGCAGGTGCTGTGCTATCAACGTTTCCATTTCCTCTTTTTATACATAAAGGGCATACATAAGCGAGGTGTCATGTATGAGCGTATTTCAACAAGCTTTTGAGCAATGCGGACTGGTGGCGATTCTCCGGGGGCTGCAGCCGGAAAATGCCCGGGAGGTGGGGCTGGCCCTTTATGAGGAGGGCTTCCGGATTATTGAAGTCCCCCTGAATTCCCCTGATCCCCTGGAGAGTATCCGGATTCTGGCTGACAGTCTTCCCGATGATGCCCTGGTGGGGGCGGGTACGGTGCTGACCGTGGAAAATGTTGCGAAGGTGGAAAGTGCCGGAGGCAAAATCATTATCATGCCCCACAGTGATGAGGCGGTGATCACCGAAGCCAAGCGACGGAACCTGTTTTGTACACCCGGTGTTGCCACGCCAACGGAAGGGTTCAGGGCATTTGACCTTGGGGCCGATGCCATCAAGCTTTTCCCGGCGGAAATGATCTCGCCTGCCGTATTGAAATCCTGGCGTGCCGTGTTTGCACCACAGCGGACTCTTTTGCCGGTGGGGGGAATTGATATCGGTAATATGGGGGATTACGTTGCTGCAGGTGCCAGTGGTTTTGGTTTGGGCGGCAGTCTCTACAAACCCTTTATGAATGTTGATGAGATCCGCAGCAATGCCCGTGATCTGATTTCAACCTGGAAAGACGTCAACGGTCAGTGAATATACCCCGGGGGGCGATATGTCTAAAGCGAATAAGATCTTATCCATAGGCTGCGGCTTGATCATTGGTGCCATTGGTCTCTCTTTTTTTCTGGAAGAGGGGATAGTGGATAAAAGGGAGGGGCAAGCCAAAACACTGCGTTTCAGTATGAGCTCCAATAACAAACACCCTATTTATGCAGGAGCGGAAAAATTCAAGGAGATTGTCGAGCGTAAATCCAATATCACGGTGAATATCTATCCTTCTGCCCAGCTGGGGGATGACCGTGCCGCTATTGAAATGCTTCAGCTGGGGACGCTGGATGTTTCGATTCCCTCAACCGCCCCCCTGGCCAATTCATTTCAGGAATACGGCGTGTTTGACCTGCCTTTCATGATTCCCAATGAAAAGGTGGCCGATGCCGTATTCAGCAGTCCTTTTGGGGATAAAATGCTGAAAATGCTGGAGCAGAAAAAACTCATTGGTCTTGATTTCTGGGAAAACGGTTTTCGTCATTTAACCAATTCTTCCACACCGGTTCATTCCGTTGAGGATGTAAAAGGGTTAAAGATCCGGACGATGGAAAACCCGATTCATCTGGCCACCTGGAAGGCCATGGGCGCCATTCCAACGCCCATGGCCTTTAATGAACTGTTTACTGCCCTGCAGCAGGGAACCGTGGATGGACAGGAAAACCCATACCCCAATATTGCTCTGAATAATCTGTTTGAAGTCCAGGACAGCCTGACTGAAACCGGCCATGTCTACACGCCCCTGGTGTTGATTTTCAGTGAAGACAGCTGGCATAAATTAACCGGGAAAGAGCAGCACCTGATTCGCAAGGCCGCCCGTGAAGCGGGTGCTTTTCAGCGTAAAATGAACCGGAAAGTCAACAAGGCCAGCTTGAAAACCATTGAAAAAGAGATGATCGTGGTTCGGCTGACCGATCAGCAGAGAGCGGCCTTTCAGGAAGCGACCAAACCGGTTATCAACGAATACCGGGATGTGATTGGCAATGAGGTTATTGAGGAGTATCAGGATGCTATCAATAACGCTATCCGGCAATCCCAATCTAAAATTTCACACTAAATAAAAGACTGACCCCGATTCCGGCTCCCTTGTTAATAAAAGGGGAATGAGGTAGGTATGAAACTGTTAAAATGGCTTGATGATTATCTGGAATATTCACTGACGTGTAGTAGTTCAGACCTGATCTGACAGTCACCGATTTTTCAGAGGGTGTCTGTCAGGTCAAATTCAGGCTACAAATTTTTCCTTCCAGATCTCTTTGCCATCTATCAGAGTTTCCATTGGCGTTCTT
>NZ_JBLYZI010000161.1:0-8571 GCF_057680865.1 Endozoicomonas sp. Z74 | reverse complement strand
TGATTAGTATGAATCATAAGGGTTACCTTTTTACGATTTAGATTTCAGTGATTTCACCCTCTATCTAAATCGGTAACCCTTCCCTTTTTTGAAGAGGGAATTGTCAGATCAGATCTGAACTAATGCACAATAGGTAAAACAAAAAGGCATTTACCAAAAAGATGACTTCTTATATAATTTTAAACTTAAAGCACAAAGCGACACATGCTCACTATAAATCCAATCTGGCAATCGTGATCTTTAACCAAAGATTAAGAAGTAACCCCAATACAAATACCACCCCACCCTGCATACATTAACGAATTCACTACCTGCCATCAGGTTTTTCCATTTATTCGGAAGCAGGCCTTACATGCTTAAAAAAATCGTCTCTTTAACTCTAATTTCTTCTGCATTTTCATTTTCCACTGCAGCTATGGCAAACGATTGGTTTACTTCCATTTATGCAGGAAAGGCTTTTCAGAAAACGGATTTTAATGCGCCTCAAGATAGCATTAACGGCTTTGACGTTAATAACCAACCTTCAACCCTTGGCTTGAGCGGTGGCGCTTTTATCAACAACAACGTACGAGTGTACGCCTCCGTAGAAGGTGGCAAAGACTCCGATAGATTCGAAATTCAAAACACACGCAATAAAACAAAAGTTAATAACCTGGGCCTGAGCCTGTCTGCGGATTATGTGGGTAATCTGCCGAACCTGCAGTCCACACAGTTTTTTGTGGGAGGAACAATTGGCTACAACGAAATGAAGGCTGAAGTAGAAACTGAGTGGCCCAGCGGTCGAAGAGAAAGTGACAGCAACAAAGATCGCGCACTGAACTACGGTCTGCAGCTGGGCCTGATCCAGACCTTCAATCAAAACTTCTCTGCTGAGCTGGGCTACCGCTACAAAATCATGAACAACAGCGTGAAGCTGTTTGATGACGCCGTTGAGGTAAAACAGAAAAACCAGGGCCTTGCCTACGTCGGCCTGAGCTATCGTTTCTGAGAACAGCTGCCCGAAAGAGGTCGATTTTCTTCAGCGCAGAAAATCGACCCAGGCCAGCATACCGCACAAACCCCAAAGGAGCCGATGGACGAAAGTCTTAACCCTCCTCCTTACAAGCTCTTCCATATCAAATCATAACAGGATAAGATCCAGCGCTTTTTCAACCCACACATGATGCACCTCACACGCCCTGACTACGGCAGCCCTCCTGCACCTCAGCATCTCTTAAAAGGTATGTCCGCGGATTGCAGGAACGCAAAACCTCTGACAGGCACAGGTGTTCTCAGCTAACCATCAGCCTGGAATGATCAAAATGAGTTTGAACGCCGCCAAAAAGAAGCACTTCCGTACAATTGGCCACAACCTGAAACCTGTGGTCATGGTCGCCGACAAAGGCCTTACTGAAGGAGTCGTCGAGGAAACCCTTCGCGCCCTGAACGACCATGAGCTGATCAAGGTAAAGTTTGCCATTGGCGACCGGGAAGCCAAACAGCAGCTGATTGATCAGCTGATCTCTGAAACCGGAGCGGAACTGGTCCAGACCATTGGCAAGATTGCCCTGATCTTCAAGGCCGCTGACAAACCAAACCCTCAACTGTCCAACCTGTTAAGACCCCACGAGTAATAACTCTATCGAGCAACTGTTGGTGAATGGGTACACCCCTGCCACCAACAGAGGCGACTTACTTTCCGAATGAGTTTAAATCTGGCAACCCCTGAAACTCAAAATTAACCGGTGAAAGAGATGCCTCTGTTTCAAAATAACAACAAAAACTCACCAGATTGGTGGGCAACTGGTCCCGATTAAAATAAAGATTTTCACACCCAGGCAATATTGTTTGAGTATCTCTAGTAATACAAACCTTTTTATCATCCACAAGAAGAGGCATCCCACCATTCATGTCCATAAGCGGGAAAACAACCCCCGGAAGCCGCCTGACAACATGATCTGCAGGCTTAACCTCCAACGGATAATCCAGTTTTTTACCGAGAACAAAACGCTCTGATTGAACAGCAACTTCTGAAGCATCAACAGCTTCTGACGCAAAACTCTGATTTCCACCAGGGAATAAAGCCCCATATAAATCCTTATGAACCCGATACGATTTAATATAATCCGCTCTTCGCTGATCAGGAGAGAAAGCGATGACACTCTCTATCATTGCTTTTAAACCAGCCTCACTCAATAGTTCTTTACACTGCTCAACAGTTAATGCATAAGCAAAACTACCAACCAGCATTGAAAGAAATAAAAAGAATACTGTTAACCATTTACTCATCTGATAGCCGAACCTAAATTCAAACATTAGAGAATTATAGACTCAAATAAAAATCATCATCGCATTTTTTATTAAAATTTAGACCAAAACTCTACAGGAGTTTCAATCCAATTCAGACCAAAAGCCCAACCTTAAATTCAGCTATTGAAAAAAACCGGCCATAAAGACCGGTTTTTTTTTCAAAGCCAATTGATAAAAGACTTTTGTCAGATATGCTTCACTTCATCAATCTCATACTCAACCCCACCGGAAGGCGTGTTGACCACCACTACATCCCCTTCTTCCTTGCCAATCAGGGCACGGGCGATGGGAGAGTTGACCGAGATTTTGTTCTCCTTGATGTCCGCCTCATCATCCCCGACGATTTTGTACGCCACTTCTTTGTCATCATCGATGTTAATCAACATGACCGTGGTGCCAAAAATCACCTTACCCGTTTTGGCGATGGAGGTGATATCAATCACCTGGGCATTGGACAACTTGGCCTCAATCTCGTTAATACGACCTTCCGTAAAGCTCTGCTGCTCACGGGCCGCGTGGTACTCGGCGTTTTCCTTCAGGTCACCCAGCTCCCGGGCCTCAGCGATAGCCTGGGAGATACGCGGACGCTCTACCCCTTTCAAATGAGCCAGTTCTTCACGGAGGGCCTTCTCACCCTCCACGGTCATGGGTATTCGATTCATCCAACCTTACCTTCGTGTAAATCCTGAAGTCGCCTGACCAGCCTCTCCGAACCAAAGGCGATAGCCCTGGCAATCGCTTCTGCTCCCGCCATTGTGGTTGTATATAGCACTTTATTGGTTAATGCGGAGCGCCGGATGGTATAGGAATCGGCAATGGCCTGACGACCTTCAGTGGTGTTGATCATGAAGGCTATATCACCATTGACGATCATGTCCACCAAATGCGGTCTTCCCTCATGCACCTTGTTAATTGCCGTAACCGGCAGTCCGGCTTCCTCAATCACCCTGGCGGTTCCGGAAGTAGCCAGCAGCTCAAAGCCAGTATCCATCAACAACCGTGCCAGCATAGGCACTTCAGGTTTATCAAAGTCACGGACCGACAGAATCACCTTGCCACCCTGGGGTAACTTCATGTTTTCTGCCAGCTGCGCCTTATGGAAAGCTTCCGGGAAGGTCGCACCCACCCCCATCACCTCTCCGGTGGATTTCATCTCAGGCCCCAGGATCGGGTCCACACCCGGGAACTTATTGAAGGGGAAAATTGCCTCTTTGACGCTGTAATAAGGCGGCACAATCTCTTTGGTAAAGCCCTGTTCTTCAAGGCTTTTGCCCATCATAACCCGGGCTGCGATCTTGGCCAGGGAGTGACCGATGCACTTGGAAACAAACGGAACCGTCCGGGACGCCCGCGGGTTAACCTCGATCACATAAATCCGGTCATCCTGGATCGCCAGCTGAACATTCATCAGCCCCACCACACCCAGCTCCATGGCCATGGCCCGAACCTGTTCCCGAATCATATCCTGATGACGACGGCTCAGACTGTAGGGAGGCAAAGAGCAACTGGAATCACCAGAATGGATCCCGGCCTGCTCAATATGCTGCATAATGGCGCCGATCACCACACGCTCACCGTCGCACACAGCGTCAACATCCACTTCCACTGCCCGGTTAAGGAAGTAGTCCAGCAGCACCGGACTGTCATTGGAAACCTGCACCGCTTCCTTCATATAACGGGTCAGCTCACCTTCCGCGGCCACCACTTCCATGGCCCGCCCACCCAGAACATAAGAAGGACGGACCACCAGGGGATAACCAATCTCAGCGGCTTTCTGAATGGCCTCGTCTTCACTACGAACGGTGGCATTGGCCGGCTGCAGCAGATCCAGCTTCTGAATCATCTGCTGGAAGCGCTCCCGGTCCTCGGCCCGGTCAATGGCCTCAGGGCTGGTACCGATAATAGCTACGCCTTCCGCTTCCAGTGCCCGGGCCAGTTTCAGGGGCGTCTGGCCACCGTACTGAACGATCACGCCAGTGGGCTGCTCAACATCAATAATGGCCAGCACATCTTCCAGAGTCACTGGCTCAAAGTAGAGCCGGTCCGAGGTATCATAGTCGGTGGAAACGGTTTCCGGGTTGCAGTTAACCATGATGGTCTCATAACCATCTTCCCGGGCAGCCAGCGCTGCGTGTACACAGCAGTAGTCAAACTCAATCCCCTGACCGATACGGTTGGGCCCGCCACCGATCACCATGATTTTCTCACGAGCGGAAGGGTCGGCCTCACACTCTTCATCGTAGGAGGAATACATGTACGCCGTCGTGGATTCAAACTCGGCTGCACAGGTATCCACCCGTTTGAACACCGGCTTAATACCAGACTCACGACGATGATTTCTTACTTCAGATTCACGGACACCCAGAAGCTCCGCCAGCCGTGCATCGCTGAACCCTTTCTGTTTGAGCCGGAACAGTCGTTCTTTCGGCATTCCGGACAATTGCTCACCGGTCAGCTTCTGCTCTTCCAGTACAATGTCCTGAATCTGCACCAGGAACCAGGGATCAATCTGGCACTCCGCAAACACCTCCTCCAGAGTAAGCCCGGCACGGAAAGCATCCGCCACGTAGTAAATCCGGTCTGCTTTGGGTGTCACCAGCTCCTGGCGGATAATGGACAGAGCATCAGGATGCTTTGGATCCAGCTGAGGGTTAAAGCCAGTAGCACCGGTTTCAAGACCCCGAAGCGCTTTCTGAACCGACTCCTGGAAGGTCCGGCCAATGGCCATCACTTCACCCACCGACTTCATCTGGGTGGTCAGACGATCATCCGCCTGGGGGAATTTCTCAAAGGCGAACCGTGGAATCTTGGTGACCACATAATCAATGGAGGGCTCAAAGGAGGCAGGAACCACACCACCGGTGATTTCATTCTTCAGTTCATCTAGGGTGTAACCCACCGCCAGCTTGGCAGCAATCCGGGCAATGGGGAAACCGGTCGCCTTGGAAGCCAGGGCGGAAGAGCGGGAAACCCGCGGGTTCATCTCAATCAGCACCATCCTGCCGGTGTTCGGGCAGATACCAAACTGCACATTGGAGCCGCCGGTCTCAACACCAATCTCGCGCAACACCGCAATAGAGGCGTTACGCATGATCTGGTACTCCTTGTCGGTCAGAGTCTGGGCCGGTGCAACGGTGATGGAGTCACCGGTATGAACCCCCATAGGGTCAAAGTTTTCAATGGAGCAGACAATGATGCAGTTATCGTTACGGTCCCGCACCACCTCCATTTCATACTCTTTCCAGCCAATCAGCGACTCATCAATCAACAGCTCATTGGTGGGGGAAAGATCCAGACCCCGGAAGCAGATTTCTTCAAACTCTTCCCGGTTGTAGGCAATCCCCCCACCGGTGCCCCCCATGGTAAACGACGGACGAATGATACAGGGGAAGCCCACTTCATCCAGAACCGCACGGGCCTCTTCCATGGTATGGGCGATTCCGGAACGGGGCGTTTCCAGGCCGATGTTCTTCATGGCCCGATCAAACAGCTGCCGGTCTTCCGCCTTATCGATGGCCTCCTGGTTGGCACCGATCATGGCCACGCCGTATTTTTCCAGAACCCCTTTATGAAAAAGATCCAGGGCACAGTTAAGAGCGGTCTGACCACCCATGGTGGGCAGCACGGCATCCGGGCGCTCTTTTTCAATAATTTTTTCGACGGTTTCCCAGCGGATCGGCTCAATGTAGGTGGCGTCCGCCATGGACGGATCGGTCATGATCGTCGCCGGGTTGGAGTTCACCAGGATCACCCGGTAACCTTCTTCCTTCAGGGCCTTACAGGCCTGGGCGCCAGAGTAGTCAAACTCACAGGCCTGACCAATGATGATAGGGCCGGCTCCGAGAATCAGAATACTTTTGATATCAGTACGTTTAGGCATTTTTCTCTCACGTATAAACAGATTCTGACTATCAGGCGGCTTTAGCCGCTTTCAGCATGTCAATAAAGCGATCAAACAGTACCGCCACATCGTGGGGGCCGGGGCTCGCTTCCGGGTGTCCCTGGAAACTGAAGGCCGGGCGATCGGTGCGCTCAATGCCCTGGAGACTGCCATCAAACAGGGACTTGTGGGTCGCCCTGAGATGGCCGGGCAGAGAATCTTCAGAAACCGCAAAACCGTGATTCTGGCTGGTGATCATCACAGTGCCTTGATCCAGATCCTGAACGGGGTGGTTGGCGCCATGGTGACCAAATTTCATTTTTTCAGTGCTGGCACCACTGGCCAGCGCCAGCAGCTGATGCCCCAGACAAATACCAAACACCGGAAGCTCGGTTTCAAGAATCTCACGAATGGCCTGGATCGCGTAATCACAAGGCTCCGGATCTCCAGGCCCATTGGAGAGAAAAACACCGTCCGGATTGAGTGCCAGAACGTCTTTAGCCGGAGTCTGGGCAGGCACCACGGTCAGTCGACATCCGCGCTGAACCAGCATTCGAAGGATATTCCGCTTCACCCCGAAATCGTAGGCCACCACGTGGTAAGGCAGATCGGTTATTTCGGCATGACTGTCCGTTTCCAGACTCCAGACGCCTTCTGTCCATGGATACGGCTCTGCCGTAGTGACTTCCTTAGCCAGATCCATACCCTTCAATCCTGGAAACTCCCGGGCCTTCGCCAGCGCCAGGGCTTCATCAACAGAGTCACCGGCCATGATGCAACCATTCTGGGCGCCTTTCTCCCGAAGGATTCGTGTCAGCCGCCGGGTATCGATGCCCGCGATGGCAACGATGTTACGGGACCTGAGGTACTCATCCAGAGGCATTTTGTTGCGCCAGTTACTGGCCAGCAGGGGAAGGTCCTTGATCACCAGCCCGGCGGCATGGATCTCAGTGGATTCTTCGTCCTGGGGGGTAATACCGGTATTGCCAATGTGGGGATAGGTGAGGGTTACGATCTGGCGGGAATAGGAGGGGTCGGTGAGAATTTCCTGATAGCCTGTCATGGCCGTATTGAACACCACCTCACCACTGGTTTCGCCATCACAACCAATGGCGATACCCCGGAAAATACTGCCATCTTCCAGAGCTAAAACAGCTGTCTTAGTCAAAGGATCCTCCCCATACTTCAACCTGATTATCCGTGCATTCAATGTCCAGCGACCTGCTGACAGACCCAAAAAAAGCGAGATGTGGATAAACCATCTCGCTTTTCAATGTTCGACCTGTAAGAAGCACTGTTCATTTAAACTAAACGTATAAATTTAATGCAAATTTTTCGCATTTAATCACAGCGCAATAACTAAGTCCATAAAAATCTTCAAACACGGTTATTTCAGCCCAAGAACATCCTGCATGTCATAGAGGCCCGATGACTTGCCGCCAAGAAACCGCACCGCCCTGATGGAACCCCGGGCATAGATCACCCGACTGCTGGCCTTATGGGTAATCTCAACCCGTTCCCCTTCACAGGCAAACAGCACCGTATGATCACCAATCACATCACCAGCGCGAATGGTGGCAAAGCCAATGGTCTCACGATCTCGAGGACCAGTATGCCCTTCACGCCCATAAACGGCACATTTTTCCAAATCACGCCCCAGAGTATCCGCAACCACCTCTCCCATCTTGAGAGCCGTACCGGAGGGGGAATCCACCTTGTGACGGTGATGGGCCTCGATCACTTCAATATCTGCATCCTGATCCAGAATACGGGCTGCGGTTTCCAGCAGCTTGAACACCAGATTGACACCGATGCTCATATTAGGAGCAAACACTATAGCGGTCTCTTCAGCCGCTTCCGCCAGGCGAGCCTTTTGCTCAGAGCTCAACCCGGTGGTACCAATGACCAGGCCCTTGCCATACTCACGGCAGAGTTCAACGTTCTTCATGGTCAGGTCTGGCGAGGTAAAGTCGATCAGCACATCGAAACGATCCACCACTGCAGCAAGGTCATCCGTCAGAGAAACCCCTAACGAACCCACTCCCACCAGCTCACCCGCATCCACCCCCAGCAGACTGCTGCCCGGTTTGACAATGGCCGCTCCCAGCTGGCAGCCCTCATCAGTCGCTACAGCCTCTACCAGCATCCTTCCCATACGACCGGCCGCGCCAACCACTGCTACTCTTGTCACCTTATTATCCCCTTGAGCCCGTCAACAACCATGCAATCCAATTCCGATGACAGTCTAACCGAACCCTTTCAAACAGCAAGCACAGGCGCTGTTCAAATTAAGTGTTGCTCTACCCAATGTATAGAAACTTGATCTAAAAAAGCCTCCTCTGAGAAGAGTTGAGTTTTAAGAAACCTTTTCCACCCGAGGTAACGAGACAGGTATTTTGTTG
>NZ_JBLYZI010000160.1:0-8811 GCF_057680865.1 Endozoicomonas sp. Z74 | reverse complement strand
GCTTATCAGTGAGCGAGGAGAATTTGGAAAACAGGGCTTTTGCAGACATCGAAAGACAGGAAAAACCCTGATTATACAGGCTGTTTCTTGATGGCGCTGTTCAATTGGTGATCATGTTTTTGCCCTGTCATTGACTCCTCAACCTGAACGCTGCCAACTTCCATCCAGTCATAGCTGGAATTTTTCCGAAAAATAACGGTGGACTCTTTATTATTTTTGATAAAGTCCGTTCCAGCACCAGGGTCAAAAACATTTCGCCCGGCTTCATCCGTTAAATAATCATTACCACTTCCACCTTCCAGGTCATCATCGCCCTCACCACCGTGTAATTCATCGTTTCCATCACCCCCTTTGAGAGCATCATTGCCTGCCCCCCCGTACAGGTAATCGTCACCAGCGCCCCCTCGGATATCATCATGACCTTCCATACCACTCAGCTGATCACCTCCTCCCAGGCCATCAATGATATCGTCACTCGCATCTCCGTATATCTCATCCCGCTGTTCAGTGGCTTTCAAGCTTTGCAACCTGATACCTTCCTGATCCCAGATGACACCACTATCAAATTCAATAAAACTGATCTTTTGTGAATTGCTGGCAGATGAAACAAAGTAACCGTGCACCCTGATGCTCTGGGCTCCAGAATCAATATCAACCAATAAGTCATTTCCTCGACGCCTAAGCACCGTCTGCTCAGGCTGAATTCCGCCGGTCAGAAGTAACTTGTTAACTCCATGAGCACTGTTTTCCTCATTGATTTCATCATGCCCATCACCACGAGTAACAATATATGTATCGCTCCCTTCACCACCGTACAGCTGGTCGGCCCCTTTGCCGCCATTAAGCGTATCGTCCCCGTTCTGACCCCGAATAGAGTCATCACCAGCTTCTCCGCTCAGGTTATCGTTACTGGAGTCGTAGCCCCAAATTTCATCAGCCCATTCAGAAGGGATGAGCGCCTTAGACTTTATCTGCTCAATATCCCAGGCGGTACCATCGGCAAACACTATTTCCTGAAGGGCATAGGGCGTAGTGACATCGCTGCGGAAGTAATGATCTACACGAATGCTGTCGCTTGAAGAAGTGATAAACACCAGATCATCGCCCTGACGGGTCACCCGAACATCGTCAGCGGTAATGGTGCTATCAAACTCAATGCGATCGACACGGCCTTCACTGTTGTCATAGTTATGGATCGAGTCCTGACCATGGCCACGACTGAATTGATAGGTATCGCTGCCCTGGCCACCGCTTAAACGGTCATTGCCTACCCCACCGGTCAGCAGGTCATCGCCCTCACCTCCATAAACGGTGTCATCTCCGTCACCAGCATCGATTGTATCGTTACCGGCCAGCCCACGGATCACATCGTTACCACCCAGCCCAGTCAATACATCATCCACAGACTCATAGCCCCAGAGTTCATCATTGCCGTCTGTTGGGATCTGAACCCTGTTTTTAACGGCATCAATATCCCATACCGTTCCATCGGCAAATTCAATCTGGTCTATGGCGTAGCCAGTGCCAGCATCGTTATTGAAGTAATCTCGAACCCGAATCGACTGACTCCCGCCGTCTATCTTGATCAGCAGGTCATAATTCCGGCGCAAAAGGGTTGTACTGCCAGGATGAATACCTTCACCCAGCTGGATTCGGTCGATATCCTCTCCCGTTGAATACTCGGTAATCGTATCGTGACCGTCGCCACGGGCTATAACATAACGATCATTCCCCTGGTCACCGTAAAGCTGGTCATCACTCAGCCCTCCGGTCAGAGTATCACCTCCTTCACCACCGTAAACGGTGTCACTCCCGTCGCCAGCATCGATTGTGTCGTTACCCGCCAGACCCCGGATCACATCATTCCCACCCAGTCCGGTCAATACATCATCGTCAGCCTCATACCCCCAGAGTTCATCATTCCCCTCAGTGGGGGTCTGAACCTGGCTTTTTACCGTGGCAATATCCCACACGGTGCCATCGGCAAACTCAATCTGGTCAATGGCGTAGCCGGTGCCAGCATCGCTGTTGAAAAAGTACTTGACCCGAATGGACTGACTCTCGCCGCCTATCTTGATCAGCAGGTCATCGTTCTGACGCAGCAACGTGGTATTATCCGGCAAAATGCCTTCACTCAGCTGGATTCGGTCAGTATCGTTGTCCGTCCAGTACTCGGTAATCGTATCGTGGCCATCGCCCTGGGCAATAAGATAGGTGTCACTACCAGAGCCACCTTCCAGCAGGTCATTTCCTGCCCCCCCAACAAGAACATCACTGTCCTTGCCACCGTAGAGCTTATCGGCTCCCATATTGCCGAACAGCTGATCATTGCCACCCTCGCCGTAGAGAAGATCATTACCGTCAGCACCTGTAAGAATATCCTGACCACTGCCAGCATAAACGATATCATTACCCTCACCACCATCAATGGTGTCACTACCGCCCTGGGCACGTATAAGATCATTACCTGCCAGGCCAACGAGCTGATCATCCGTGCCATAGCCCCATACCTCATCATCACCCTCAGTGGCCTCCATCAACTTCTCTTTGATGAAACTTATATTCCACTGTTCACCGCTGACAAATTCAATAGCATTCACGGCATAACCGCCTTCGCCATCATTTTTAAAGTAATGATTGATGGTGATCGACTCATCTGACGCTTTGAATCTCAAAATCAAATGTTCACCGGTACGGGCAATGCGAACAGCATCCGCTGTAATGCCTTCCTTGAAGCGCAGTACATCATGACGGCTTTCACTGACATCGTAGTTATTAATGGTCACATTGCCATCACCCTCACCATACAAGTAGACATCACTGCCATTGCCGCCAGACAGAATATCAGAGCCACCATTGCCATCGAGCACATCATTGCCATCGCCACCGTTTAGCCGGTCATTACCTGAAGTACCGATGAGGTAACTGTTACCACTGGAACCCGTGTGATTATTCTTCCAGAAGTTGACATCCTGAACAGAACCAGTCAGAAGATCATGGAATACTACTGCGCCAGGTACGCCCGCCAACTGCGCAGCCACAGCAGTCTCATCAATGCTAAGATGGTCTCGAAAGGTGCTGTAAACTTGGGCAAAAGCAACCGCATCGTCTGTAGATTCCAGCGTTTTGGCGTATTCAACCAGCGAGCCTTCCAGCATGGCCCCGTCAGCCACTTCAATCCGGTTATTGCTCACCGAATAGTAAGTGCCTTTAAAGGCGTCCTCCATCACTGACTGAGCAAGAAACCGGTCAGCATAATGCTGCTTCAATAAGTCAAAGCGGTTGTCCAGGTAATTGATGTCCAGTCGGCCAATTGACGGGGTTTTATTATTAGCAAACTGTGTTTCAATTTCTCCTTTAAACTCGGAAATGCCCGAAAAACTCTCCATAATCCACAGCTTTTCAACCGTGGTCAGTGGCTGCCCGGTATCCAGGCCAGCCTGCTCACGTAATGCCGTTAAACCAGACCAGTCTGCCAGCACCTTATCGAAGCTCTTATACACCGTCGCACTGTCAGTCGTGGCTAGGGTCTGTACCAGCTCCAGGGTAGAATCGTTACTGGCATAAACGGACTGCAAATCCTTAACTGAGCCGAACCCCCTTAGCAATGGCAGATAAATATTGCGCTCCAGCAAATCTTCCAGCACACTCCGGTCCAGCGTATGGGTGCCGGGATCCTTGGTAAACCGGTTATCCAGCTGCAAATCAAAGGCGGCAGCATAAACCTCTTCACCATTGATGACCGCAGAGCCTTCCGCCAGAATACGGTTACCGTTACTGTCTTTGCTGACGACGTCGTGTTCCAGGTTGATCGCCTCAATGCCCAGAGACTCTAAGGTATGGAGTTCCTCCTCCTGACTTAAACCGTCCTGATTGCTATCTTTCCAGACTTTCAGCCGGGAAAAAATCTCATCGGAACGATCGATCACCTCGTCATCATTGCTATCACCCGCATCTTTCAGCGCCTTGAAGCCATTAATCTGCGCATTACCAAACAGCTCGGTAATGTCATCAATAGAACCATTGTCGTTCAGGTCATTGACCAGCAGGCCATCAGAGGCATTGATCCAGCCAACTTTTTCAGCAATGCCGTCTTCGTCCAGATCAAAATAAGCAGTACTCGACTCAACAGAGCTGGTTGTGATATCCCCACTGGCATCCAGATCAATAGCCAGCGGGTCAAAATTTCTGACGGTCACTGCATCAGGGTCATGCTCGGGGGGGGCCTCCGGCTCTTCCTCCTTGGTTTCCAGACGAATTCCCAGATGCCCATTGGTAAAGTTATTGATGGTCAGCCCACCATTAATAACCAGGGTCTTGCCATCCAGCACATAGGTATTGCCGCCACCCTGATACTCATTGGCCGGATCGTCTTGCTTTCGAGAGCCACCGGTCAAAGTACGGTTGTTATATTCAACACGGCCATAGCCATCACTGTCAGAAAGGGTATCATTGTCTTTAACCACATAAGTGTCAAAACCATGCCCTCCTTCAAGGAAGTCTTGGTCATTATCATCACCGCCATGGAGGTAGTCAGCATCTTTACCGCCTATCAGAGTGTCCGCTCCCAAGCCACCCAGTAGAACATCTTTGCCCTCATAGCCCATCAGCGTATTGCTTTGTTCATTACCGGTAATTTCATTAGCAATATCATTACCCGTGCCATCAATGGACTGATCACCAGTTAGTTCAAGATTCTCAACATGATCTCCAAGAGTAAAAGTGGCATTAGATTTGACGGTATCAATCTCACCCTCACCTTCCTTCTCAGTCACAATATCATTAGTGCTATCTACGATGTAAGTGTCATTTCCAGCACCTCCAAACATCGAGTCCTGCCCTTCACCACCATCTAATTGATCATCTCCTGAGTCCCCATAAAGGAAATCATTACCACTGCCTCCATACAACTCATCGGAGGCAGTATCTTCAATGGAGGTTTTACCCTGTGCATAAAGATAATCAATACCTTCTCCACCATAAAGCTTGTCTTCTCCAGTTCCACCCAGCAGAGTGTCACTTCCTCCCTTGCCAATCAGAATATCGTTATCTTCTCCGCCGTAGATTTCGTTTGAATCATTTGCACCTACCAGCACATCATTACCATAACGGCCGGACAAGTTATGGTTATGTCCATCAACAGCAATCAACAAATCGCCATTGTCTTTCGATTCATTCCCTTTAACGGTAGAAGCAATAAAATCTTCTTTATTTTTGATGCCTAAAATGACTTCGCCGTCGATATTAATACTCATTTGAGTAAGATCAACATTTTCTGTAACGCCAAAACGCTTAACCAGATAAGACGTGATCGGCTTAAGTGCTTCACCGCGGTTATCAACCGTGTCTACGTTTGGAATAGCATCAAGAATATTTTTGTAGTCAACTTTTGCAGTATCTGCCCAAGCTCCCCATTCATCTTCATAAGACTGAATTTTTTCCAGATGCGTGGGCTCGATAAAACCATCTACAATATTTTTGGCTTCTTCATCAGAAGGAGGGATACTATTAAACAATCCAAATAGTTGAGATTCAAAGTATCGACGTTTGGCAATACCTCCTTCTTTATTTCCATTTGAAACGTACCTTATTTGATACCAAGCCTCAAACCGGTTCCCTTCTTGCAGAGCAGTTTTAAGTCCATCCCCAATGAGTTCATTGCCGTTATTGTACTCAAGAGAAATTAAAGCCAAACGCTCTAAAGGATATTCATTATCTTCCCATAGTGGTGTACCTTCAAAAAAACGCCTCCTAAGGACTTTTTCATAACCATTCTCACTATCTGCAAGCGAGTCGAATATTGTACGAACGCGCTGATCTGCTGTCTGTGTTCCATCACCACTATCGGCAATAACAAACTCGCCACCAAACTCAGCATCAAACCTGCCCTGCAAAGTTGGATTTATCAAATCTGCGGCATAGCTTTTAGCAGCTTTTTTTTGGTTAGCTTTGGCAGTTTCTATTTTTGCCTCAGTGAGACCATCTTCATTAATGGGATTATTTGTTATGTACTCATCAACATGATTGTCAAATTCACTTTTAATGGCGCTTGCCAAGTTTCGAATACCCTTTTCCCTATCAGCATAATCCTCATCAAACCCTAAAGATAATATTTGTTTGGCATTACCTGAAGTCATCAGGTTAAAGCCAGCACCCATTGTCGGAATCCCTTCGCTGTCCAAATATGGAGCAGGATGGATATTACCACTTTCCTCCAGCTGCAAAATGATCTGGTAACGCAAATTCTTATATTGATCCGAAGTTAAAGTTGAATGATATGTAATAGTCACACCGACACTCCTATATTATTTTAATTCACCAGATAGCTGGACCCACCCAGCATAATCACTGTAATAATTATTAAAGCTAAACAATCACTGCTTTAACGATAATGCACCGAAAAATCACAAACAGCACCTGCGCCATATTTCCCATAACCAGCATTCGCACTATCTGGTTGATAAATAACAAACAACTTGTAAGGCCGATTTTTCATGCTTTTTAATTGACCAGAAACACCCTCCAACCAAAAAACTCGCCCCTTATAGAAGAAAGGTTCACCATATTCAAATTTTAGGTAGCCTCTTTCTCCGCCAAGAAGATCAGTATCTATAAAGGGGTTTTTGTGTTGCACCGTGTCACCATATAGCCGATAAGGTAATACCATCGGATGAGGTTCCCCTTCTCGGGCGCAGGTTTCTGGTTCATCCTTATACAGAACAGTATTAATATGGCCATCATGATTGACATCCATTCTCGTGATTCGATAACGACTCCTGGAGTGCATCTCAAACGCTCGATCAAACAGCTTTTTGAATTGATCCGGGTAACGTTTATAACGATCACTGTCTGCTGTCGATATTGCCTGTAGCACTAAGCGAAGTCCGAGCCCCTCTGGTGCAGGCTTATAATCCGGCAACCTGAAATCTTTAAACTCCGGGTCTGGTACTAAGTTGCAATGCAGTGCTTCATCAATGTGCCGCTCAAGATAGGCTTTAAACTCCCTACAGAGCGGTAACCCCATATTGGCCCGAGAGTCATCTATCACAGCTTGCCCATTATTTGCAGCGCTAGCATAAATAGAACTAGTCCATCCAGAAAATGATATTGAAATAAGACAGATAATTTGCCAATATTTGACACCATAATGTAAAAAATATCTAACCATTTACAACTACCTCTCCTTAATACTCTCTTGCTTAAACCTCAAAAGCGGACTCAAAAAATACTCAATCAGTCGTCTTTGCCCGGTTTTGATCTCCACCGCCACACTCATCCCCGGTGACAGGTTTACCCGGCGATTATCCACCTGCATCCAGTCTTTTTCGATCTGGACATTGGTTAGATAACGCAGGCCCTGCTCTTCATCGGCCACGGCATCGTTGGAAATATGCGTCAATGCGCCATCGATCAAGCCGTATTTGGTAAAGTTAAAGGTGTCGATTTTGACCGCCGCACTCTGTCCTTCCTGCACAAAACCGATGTCTTTGTTTAGCACCCAGGCTTCCACTTCCATGGTTGCTTGGGAGGGGACGATCTGCATCAGCGCCTGAGCCGGTTGTACCACACCACCCACGGTATGCACCTGCAACTGCTGCACGGTGCCATCAATAGGTGCGGATATCTGCTGCTGTTCGTGCAGCTCTTTTGCCTTGATACGCTCCTGCTCCAGGCTGGCCAGCTGTCGATGCAGTTGCTCCTGCTGGTCCAGGCTTTCCCTTCGCTTTTGGGCATGGAGACTGAGCAGCTGGTGCGTAATTTGTTCCTGTTCTGCTTTCAGTTGTCGCACGGCAGCCTGTTGAGCCTTGATATCTTCCTCCAGCTCTATGCGCTTCTGTTCCAGCTCCAGGTATTGGACTTTGGAGCCGTAGTTCTTTTTATAGAGCCCTTCCAGTGCCCGGGTGCGCTCTTCAATCAACGGCAGTACCCGTTGCAGTTTGGTGACGACGGCCTCAATGGTCTGCTGTTCTGCGCCCTTGCTTTTGATCTGGCTTTTCAGGGTGTTGCTGGCGGTGGTGTAGTCCTCTATCTGCTGGGTCAGCAATTGCTGTTCAAACGTCAGCTGTTCCTTATTGCGCTCGCCGGGTTTCAGGTGACTGTTCAGTACGGGTACAGCCCGTCCCGTTGCTTCTGGTTGATCCAGGTAAGCAACAAACGCCTCCTGCCGGGCCAGCTGCAAGGCAAGGGCCGCTATTTCCTGTTTTAACCGTACCCGCTCCGCTTCGGTGACCGTATCCACCAGGGTGATCAGCGGGTCACCGGCTTTGACTTCGTCCCCTTCGCGCACATGGATGGCTTCCACCTCACCAATGACCATGGGTTGAATGGTTTTGACCCGCTCACCGGGGACGATTTTCCCCTGGGCCGTAGCCACAATGTCGATTCTTCCCACACAGGCCCAGACAATGGCCACCACAAACAGCACCACAATCACTTTGATGATTATCCGGCTGACCGGGCTGGCGGGTGTGTCTTCCACCTCCAGGGCTGCTGGCAGAAACTGACGACGGGTGTTGTCCAGAGTGTCATTGCTTTCCAGTCGGCTCAACAGGGCTTTAGTGATTTTTGCCAACAGGGATTTCATTTACACCACCTCCCGCAAACCGTGCTGATGGGCATTCAGCCTTGCATAATGGCCACCCAGTTTCACCAGCTGGTCGTGGTGGCCCTCTTCCACAATGCGCCCCTTATCCATCACAATAATCCGGTTGGCGTTGCGCACCGTGGACAGGCGATGGGCAATAATAAAGACCGTGCGCCCCTGACTGATCCGCTTCATGTTCTGCTGAATAATGTGTTCCGATTCATAAT
>NZ_JBLYZI010000159.1:0-9046 GCF_057680865.1 Endozoicomonas sp. Z74 | reverse complement strand
AAGAACGCCAATGGAAACTCTGATAGATGGCAAAGAGATCTGGAAGGAAAAATTTGTAGCCTGAATTTGACCTGACAGACACCCTCTGAAAAATCGGTGACTGTCAGATCAGGTCTGAACTACTACAATTAAAGGGTTCAAATAAGGAGACACATGCAGCTTGTAATGCTGGATCCAATTTTTTCAGCTGCGCTTTTATTTTTTCTTCACTATCACTCTTGAAGTAGGTGGCTAAAATTCTTTTTTTCTCTTTATCATCCAGCATGTCAGTTTCTATAACTGTTTTTATCAGGCAGCTTACAGCTTCAACCTTCCCCCCCTTCAAAAAAGAAGATGCAGGCTCATCTATACCTTTTTTTGGGAATGACAAAAGCCTAACTTTATCTTCAGCCCTAACAACCTCACTTGATAAAATCATTCTCAAAAATAGCTCAACGGTTTTTTTACAATCAGAACTCAACCCAACAAATAACACTGGCAACCTATTTGTCCCAAACAAAATATCCACTTTGTCTTCATACTCGATACCATCACTTGCAAGAATCTCCGACAGCATAAAGTTAAAAATATCACTTTGCTGTTTAGCCATCGTCCAGGACATAATTGAAACGCCATCAAAGCGAACGGATTTAAGCAACCTTGCTTTGTGTGATTCTGTCAAACTTTCATTATTAAGAACAAGAAGAAAATACTGGCGAACCAAGTCAAATTGTTGAGCCTCTATAGCCGCAGATAATGCAGAAGTTCCCTTCTCAGACATTCCTTCGAGCAACTCAACCTTATTTTCCATAGGAAGCAGTTCCTCATCAGCTTCCAAAACAGCCCTACAAAACTGAATCACAGCTTCTCGACTCCCTCTGATAGCACCAAAAACTAAAGGCGTATACCTGCCCTCCTTTTCTCCAGAATGACCATGTAAAAGCTGCATTTTATGATCTAGGCTCAAGGGGCTTGACAATACACGTACAACAAATTCACCAACCATTTCAGCATCATTTCCCGCCAGAGCTTTTCCTAATGGAGTGGGAAAAGCATTATCTTCTGACTGTTCATGGCAATTCAGTATCTGAACTTTTTGATCCATGCTCAATGAATCTTCGGAAAGCACCATCAAAGTAAAATAACTGACAATCTCTTTATGAGCATGTGCTACAGCCTCATAAAGAGCAAATGCAACTTCAACATCAATATCTTTCGGATAATCATGTGGAGCCAGCAGCTTCACCTTTTCCAAAATACTCATTTCCTCACTTTTTAGAATATTTCTGATTATTATTTTTGCCTCTTCTGTATACCCTCTAAATAGAGCCGCACTTAATAAGTTTCCTTTATCGCTATCGTGAAAAGAAGCAAAACCACCAAAATACTCATCCTTTAACCACTCCGGATGACCTAATAATGTAATGAACGCTAACTTTTCAAAATTCATTACCCCTTGAACATCCAAAAATGCACTTTTCACATCATCAACCTTTTCATACGATGAAATACAGATCGCTTCACCATGGGCACAGTATTTATTCGCAAGCTTTCCATTAAAAACCCTGGTTTCATCAAAAGCATGCAATGCCTCCAAGGAAGGAAAATAAAATCGTTGATGAGATAAAGTTTTATTGGGATTATAAAACTTAAACACATAACCATTTTCTTTACGCCTTATGATCAAGCCCATAGAGTGTGATGTAGTAGAGAGGAAGTACTTACCTTTTTCATGAAGCTCAAGCGAAGAAGCTAATCTAACGAGATTATCTTTAAAACCACCAAAATCACAAACCACCATTCTTTTAGGAGCACTATTTTTTTCCACTCCTCCAATCTGGCCTTGCATTGACTCATAGTGCTCATCATAACGATTGTATTGAAAAAAAGGGTGGTGATTTATCTTTTCAACAGTATCAATACTTTCATACCCTTTAACCGTTCCAGTTTCACCACTCAGAAATGCATCAACCAGATGACGGCATACAATTTGTTCCCCTCCTGGAAATCTACCACATCCGTTATAATTTTTCGCCTGATCTCCTGGAGAGTAATAAGCCATCCCTTTGACCTCTCCATCAGAATCCTTAATTAGATCATATTGCCTGTCCATTCTTACAAGTTTCTTAACTTTATTTTTGAGGTATTCAACCTTCCTTCCTTTAACCCCCTTTTCATCCGCAGGACAACTACCTTTCGCTTTGGGTATCTTAGGTTCTACGGGTTTATAAGGCTGCTCTTTATCCCCAGGTTTCAAATATAAACCGCATCCTAAGAGTCGTTTCAAGGCATCCATACTGTATCCTTATAATCCGTGTAAAAATAAAGAAAACAATTAATTCTTTTTTCTTATAAAGCTACAAACAATTATAACTTAAAGATAACAGCTGGCTAATCAATAAAATACAAAGAATAACTTAATGACTCTCCCCACCCTATTTTTCAAGCACCTGCTCTAGCCCAATAAGTCGTAAAAGGCTAAACCCTCACCATTGCGCTATGGAAATTCATGCCGACAGTATATTCTGGGCCAGAAACCCAGTTTTCTACCGCTCTATCAACGGCAATACCACCGGCAACCGACGCTATGGACTATTTGACAAAAATCACCCCCGAAAGGCCCAGGCCCTCCAGTATCCAGGGGAAGCGGGATCTGGTCGAAGAGACCGAAAGCAACCGGGGCCGGATTATCCAGTCCGCCGCCCTGCGTCGACTGCAGCAGAAAACCCAGGTTTACCCCCTGGAAACCAATGCCGCAGTGCGCAGTCGGCTGACCCACTCCCTGGAGGTACAGCAGACCGGCCGCTACCTGGCCAAAACCATTCTGGGTCGGCTGGAACAATCCGGACAGCTGAAGCCCCTGGGCCTGGAAGGGATCGAAACGGCCTTCACCAACCTGGTGGAAATGTCCTGCCTTCTCCACGATGTGGGCAATCCCCCCTTTGGGCATTTTGGCGAGGCTGCTTTCAGCCGCTGGATGCAGAAGCATGCCAGCCACTGTCATCAAACCTCCCTGAACAACCAGCCCGGGGGCTCGGAGCTGTTCAGGGAAGTATTATTGCCAGACCTCTGTGTCTTTGAAGGCAACGCCCAGGGGCTGAGGATCATTCACAGTCTGCAGGAACTGAACCTGACCTGGTCCCAGCTGGCCTCTACCCTGAAATACACCCGGGCACCTTTCCAGCCAAAAAATCAGGTGCCTGAAAACTGTCGCTACCGCCAGAAAAAACCAGGCTTCTATTATTCAGAAAAAGACGTGGTCAGCACACTGTGGCAGGCCCTTGCCATTAAGGAGGGTTGCCGCTTCCCCCTGGTCTATATCATGGAAGCGGCGGATGATATCTCTTACTGCATCGCCGACCTGGAAGACGCTGTCGACAAAGGCATTCTTTCCCTCCGCGGTCTTCAGCACTGGCTAAAGGAGGTCTGGCTGGAGTTCAGCGGCTCCTCCAATCCCTACCTGCTCGACATTATCCAGTCTTCCATGGCTGGTATTGACCACAACCCACAGACCTTTATTACCCGGCTACGCACCCGGCTGGTGAGGGATCTGGTGGACTATGCCGCCAACCGTTACCTCCAGAAACACCAGGAGGTATTTGACGGCACACTGGATGAACCTCTTATTGATGGCGGCTCTGACCAGCACCTGGCCCTGAAAACCCTGAAAACCGTCGCCATACGTCACGTGTTCAATAGTCGCGAAAAGGAAACACCGGAACTGAGAGGCTATGCCGCTTTGATGGGGCTGCTGGATATCTACCGCCCAGTGCTTGAACTGTCAGGAGAGGACTTTACGGACATCGTCGTCAATGACAGCGGCGAACACTTTCTGGAACAGCGGCTTTACCACCGGCTGCCCGGCAAGTACATCGCCTGCTACCGCCAGGATACGAAGCCTCTATGGGAAGCATCCGCCCCGGAAAAGTGGAGCGTGGAAGAGAAAAATGACCTGGAATGGTATTACCGGGCAAGGCTGATCCTGGATTACATCAGCGGCATGACCGACCACTTTGTACTTAATGAGTATCAAAGCCTGTCGGCCATATAGACTCATGATGTAAGCAAATACTGTTCATGAAACCTCAAATGGTCCTCAATAAAACTGGAGATAAAGTAGTAGGAGTGGTCATAACCCTCCTGCAGCCGCAAGGTTAACGGATAACCACTGACATTTGCAGCAGCTTCCAGGGCATCCGGTTTGAGCTGCTCCACCATAAAGCTGTCATTCTCTCCCTGGTCCACAAGGGCGGGTACTCTGGCACCGCTGGAGTGCATCAGCTCACTGGCATCGTAGGGTTTCCAACACTCCTGATTGTTACCCAGATACCCGGTAAACGCCTTGATCCCCCATGGGCATTCCATGGGATGACTGATAGGGCTGAAGGCCGACACGGAACAATATGCATCGGGATTTCTGAGGGCAATCACCAGAGCACCATGGCCTCCCATGGAATGCCCGGCAATGCTTCGCTGACCGGTCACCGGAAAATACTGCTCAACCACCTTTGGGAGCTCAGTGACAACATAGTCGTACATACGGTAGTGAGTGTCCCAGGGCGGCTCAGTGGCATTGACGTAAAACCCTGCGCCCAGGCCAAAGTCCCAGGACCCATCCGGATCATCAGGAACCCCTTCGCCCCGCGGGCTGGTATCCGGAGCCACCAGGGCAATACCCAGCTCCGCCGCCACTCGCTGGGCACCGGCTTTCTGCATAAAATTTTCATCCGTACAGGTCAACCCGGACAGCCAGTACAGAACGGGAACCGGTTCCTTCTCAGCCTGGGGAGGCAGGTAAACCGCAAACTGCATGGCACAGTTCAGAGTATCTGATTCATGGGTATATTGCCGGTGCCAGCCACCGAATACTTTGGTATTACTGATCATTTCCAGGGACATATCAGGGGTTCTCTTTGGACTTACCGGCTCACTCCCTGACTGCCTGAGTGAAGCCGGTACAGGCTGCTAATAATGGACAACACTGCGGATACTTTCACCCTTGTGCATCAGCTCAAAGGCGTCATTAATCTTCTCAAGCTCCATGGTATGGGTGATGAAGTCATCCAGCCTGAACTCCCCGGCCATATAGCGTTCCACCATACCGGGCAACTCTGAACGCCCCTTAACCCCACCAAACGCAGTACCCCGCCAGACCCGACCAGTCACCAGCTGAAAAGGCCGGGTGGAAATCTCTTGTCCGGCACCGGCCACCCCGATAATCACCGACTCCCCCCAGCCTTTATGGCAACACTCCAGGGCAGAGCGCATCACATTCACATTACCGATGCACTCAAAGGAAAAATCCACGCCCCCGTCGGTCATCTCAACAATCACCTCCTGTATGGGCTTTTCAAACGACTGTGGATTAATGCACTCCGTTGCCCCCAGCTTTCGGGCCAGCTCAAATTTCGACTCGTTAATATCCACCCCGATAATCCGGCTGGCCCCGGCCATCACGGCTCCGATCACCGCAGACAGACCAATGCCCCCCAGACCAAAAATGGCCACAGTATCCCCTTTCTGAACCCGGGCCGTTTTCAATACTGCTCCCATCCCCGTGGTCACTCCACAACCCAGCAGACAGACTTCATCCAGTGGGGCTTTTGGATTCACCTTAGCCAGGGATATTTCCGGAAGCACGGTGTACTCCGAAAACGTGGAGCACCCCATATAGTGATAAATCGGCTGGCCTTCTTTATAAAAGCGGGTAGTACCATCAGGCATCAGGCCTTTGCCCTGAGTCTCGCGGATCTTCTGGCAGAGATTGGTTTTACCGGACAGGCAGAACTTGCACTCACCGCATTCCGGCGTGTACAGAGGAATCACATGATCACCCACCGCAACACTGGTGACCCCCTCCCCCACCTGTTCCACAATACCGCCACCTTCATGGCCCAGAATGGCCGGAAATACGCCTTCGGGGTCCTCACCGGACAGCGTAAATGCGTCGGTGTGACAAACCCCCGTGGCCACAATTCGTACCAGTACCTCACCGGCTCTGGGCGGCATGACATCCACCTCTTCAACCGACAGTGGCTGCCCCGGCCCCCAGGCAATGGCTGCTCTGGATTTAATGAATGGTTCGGACATTGGTTTGCCTCCCGGGGTCTCTGGACAGTCCCCTGTTGTAAGAATCTGCAAACGGGTGGTCAGGATGTACCGGATCCGGTAGGCCAGCGAAGCCAGGACAACTTCTGGACCGGAGTACTCTGCATTTTTTCCAGCCAGCCCCCCCCTTCTTCTTCATTTTCAAAGTAGTTCCTGGAAGTGTCATACCCTAGCTGAAACAGGGTTTTCAGCTTATCTGGCTTGACCATAAAGGCGCTGAACTGGTCGATACCTTCCGGAGCCAGGGACACCTCGGGCAACTCAATATTGGAGAGAAGTTGGGCAGAGCTGTATATCTGGAATACCCGGTCCAGTACATCAAAGGTATTGGCAAACTGGTCGCTGGGCTGCGCCACCACTGGAGAGAGATACATACCAATATGATGGCGGCAAAGGTGGTGAATCAAATCACTGGGGTAGTTGTTGATGATGCCGCCATCGGCATAGACAGTGCCATTCCATTCAACGGGAGTGAACATGCCGGGATAGGCTGAGGAAGCGGTCAGTGCCCTGATTAGCGGACCACTGGAAAAGACGGTCTGGGCCGCCCGGTTCAAATCAGTGGCGACCACATAGAGTGGAATATTCAGGGACTCAAAAGCATCTTCTGTGAACCAGGGAATAAACTGTTTTGATATTTTGTCCGAGTCGATCAGCCCCAAACGGGTGAAGGAAAAGTTTTTAAGGCTGAACATCCGGGTACTGGTAAAAAACTCAAGAATCTTGCCGGGCTCATGACCACTGGCAAACAGCGCGCCCACCATGGCCCCACCACTGACCCCGGAGATAACATCCGGCTCAATCCCCTGCTCACAGAGGTACTGCAACAACCCGATCTGGGCCATGCACTTGGCCCCGCCCCCGGACAGCGTCAAGCCCAGCCCATAAGGCTTTGGCCTGAAGCCAGACCCGAAAAGTTCCGTTTTGAACATGTTGCCCCTTGAAACCACCCTGCCTTAACCGTCTTTACTATATGAGAATATGAGAACAGCCTTCATCCGAACAGACTTCATTATGTCACGGCAATCCCATTGGGCTAAAGTTGTCTTAACCCCTTTTACACTGATACAGGCCCTTACGGGCCAGGAGCAGGGATGAGCACTGAACAGAACACCTCCGACGCTTTTATTCTTCAAGACTTTCTTCTTCATAACACCCGAGTCCCCCGCTTTATCTACGGCACCGCCTGGAAAGAGGAGGCCACCGGGGAACTGGCCCTCAAAGCCCTGAATAACGGCTTTACCGGTATCGACACCGCCAACCAGCGTAAACACTATTATGAAGCCGGAGTAGGCGAGGCGTTAAAACGCTTTTACCAGAGCAGCGGCCGACAGCGAAGCGACCTTTACCTGCAAACCAAATTCACCTATCAAGAAGGCCAGGATGCACGACTTCCCTACGACCCGAATGCCCCATTCGCCCAGCAGGTGGAACAATCCTTTGCTTCTTCACTGGAACATCTTGGGACCGATTATCTGGACGCGTATCTTCTTCACGGCCCCTCCCAACGGGAAGGCCTGGGAGAGCCGGATTTTGAAGTATGGCAGACCATGGAAAGCTTTTATCGCTCCGGACATATCAAACTGCTCGGGGTAAGCAATGTCTCCGCCGATCAACTGGAGTTCCTGAACCAGCAAGTGGCCATCAAGCCCATGCTGGTCCAGAACCGCTGCTATGCACACACGGGTTGGGACAGTCACGTTCGGGAGGTCTGCCGTCGCCATGACATCCACTACCAGGGGTTCTCTCTGCTCACCGCCAACCAGCCCATCACTCAGGCTCCAGCCTTCAGGGACATTGCCCGGAGAACGGGACTCACCGACGCCCAAGTGATCTTTCAGGCCTGTTTGAGAATGAATATGATCATTTTGACCGGTACCCAGAGCGACGAGCATATGGCGCAGGATCTTAATTGCCATACAACGGAACTGACCGACAATGAAGTAGAAACGATTGAGAGGATTTTGCTGAATCAGCAGTGAGGGACTTGAAATTGGTCGGGGTAGAGAGATTCGAACTCCCGACATCCTGCTCCCAAAGCAGGCGCGCTACCAGACTGCGCTATACCCCGAGGTGTTCCGTACAACTCAGACAGTGCCTACTGCTTGATAGCACTATCGAACCGGAACGTTCGTTACTTTAGCAGAGAGCCTTGTTTTCACAAAGCGTACTTTCCGAAGATTGCCTACGGAGTATACAGCCTCTCAGCCAAAGAACAAAAAAGGCCTGTTGCTGTACAGGCCTTTTTGATCTGGTCGGGGTAGAGAGATTCGAACTCCCGACATCCTGCTCCCAAAGCAGGCGCGCTACCAGACTGCGCTATACCCCGTTACTCATTGAAATCCGTCAGGTCATAGGGCCAACGCCCGGAAAACCGGCCTTCAAGGGCTTGGAAAACCCATAAAAACAAGCGGTTACAACTGCCTTCCGAAAAGAGCGAGGCTACTATAAGTGAATGTTTTTCATCATTCAACTGTTTTATTTTCGCCCAGGACTACCCACTTCATCTATTGATAAAAAGACATTCTCCAGCAGGCCGATGGAGTAAGCTTTCTTTGCCATCGACCACTTAATCGGGGCTATAACAAGGTCTGAGATTAAGAACCTCACAGCCACAACGGGGGTTACCGTGCGAATAGACCAGATCAAACCCATCAGCTACCGGAAAACGCACACCTCTACGGCATCAATAAGGTTCAGGAAAACCGTCAACCAATGGTTATCACGCAAAACGGAGAGGCCAGTGAGTGAGCCCTGGTGCTGACAGTAGCGGTGATTTTCAAGAAAGATGTCGCCTCAACCTATGCAGCTAAATCATAGTGCTGCTGATTTTCTGATCGCTCAGGGTTTAGCCATACTTCAGTGGGTAACTGCCAGTTTCTGGTATTGCGGCTTCCCCAGCGTTCTGGGTGTTGCTCCTTCGCTTTACGATAAACAGCTTCTCGGTTTATTACTTTCT
>NZ_JBLYZI010000158.1:0-9105 GCF_057680865.1 Endozoicomonas sp. Z74 | reverse complement strand
TCTGTGAAATATGAGTGGCTCTATTTAAACGAATTCAGAACGGTAGCCGAGCTGTACCAAGGGCTGGAAAAATACTTCCAGTTCTACAATACTGAAAGGCTACATCAATCACTGAACTATAAAACACCTCAGGCAATACACTTTGGCTGAGGACTTCAACAACAGTCGGAACATAACTTAAAAAGTGGATCTTGTGGTCTAGACAATGGGGTCCACCATAATGTGAACATATTGATTCAATGATTGATGATTACGTTAAAGATGATTCAGCGCTAGTATACAAATCGTCTCAAGGTTTAGTCATTATCACAGGGTGTTCTCATGCTGGTATATGCAACATTATCGAGTATGCAAAAAAAGTCTGTGGTGATAGCAGAGTTTTAGATGTAATTGGTGGATTTCATCTTCTTGAACCTAGCAGGGTTCAATCAGAAGGCACACTAAAATATTTCAAAGAACAAGATATAAACAACATTCACCCATGCCATTGTACAAGTCTAGAGCACAAAATTAAGCTATCAAAATCAGTAAATGTTTTGGATGTAGGTGTTGGCTTATCACTAGTTCATCAATAGTTTAAGTTTTCTGCCTGGTCCCGGAACATAGATGCAATGAATCCCGTTGAGCAAATAAATAGAATAAAGCACACCCTTAGTTAATTGACCTCCGGCGGAGTCGGAGGCTTATTTGATGACGCCCTCAAAGGGCTTTTATTGTGCCCAAGGGCGCTGATAAGAATCCAGGCTCCAACCCTCACCCAAACCCTCTCCCAGAGGGAGAGGGCCGGGGTGAGGGAAAGCCATTAATCATTCAGGGTGGAGTTAGCAGGATCAGCTACCGAAGCCTCGATCAAACCTATGGGAGTCTCCCCGGCATAGCCGGGGGTTTACCTAATGATTAATTAACCAGCCAGACTCGGAAAACTGGGTTCTCTCTTTATTTTTTGGAGTACACATGCGAATAGAGGTATTAATTGCAGACTATTCAGACAAAAAACATGCTAATGATCTGATTTCATTGCTCGATGATTATGCCAAAGACCCGATGGGTGGAAATGAACCATTACCTGACTATGTTAGAGAGAACTTGGCAAGAGAGCTCAGTAAAATTCCACATGCATTTAGCATTCTCTGTTATGTCGATGGCAACCCTGCTGGGTTTGCAAATTGTTTTGAGGCATTTTCAACATTTAAATGCAAGCCTTTAATTAATATCCACGACATTGCCGTTAAAAGCGAATATCGGGGTAAGAGATTAAGTCAGATTATTATCAATAAAATCGAAGAAATAGCTAAGAATAAAGGGTGTTGCAAGATTACACTTGAGGTTCTAGAAGGCAATAAGCCAGCGCAAAATGCATATCTCAAGCATGGTTTTAAGCCATATCAGTTAGACAGTAAAAATGGCAATGCTCAATTTTGGCAAAAAGACGTAATAAAAACCAACAACCTTGACTAACCGGGCATACAGTCTATTTTCTGCTCTGAATCCACGAGTAATCTCAACTTAATCGGGTAAGTACTTGGCTCTTCCGGATATAACCTTTTCAAGGCTCACAGCCCAAGTCGCAGATCTCTCTGTCCCATTCTGCCCCAACCAACCGGATGTCCCTATTCCCTGCCCCTGATCAATTTTCTTGCAGGCCCTCTGTGACACACTTGAAAAAAATGATTACAAGATAAGGGCACCTCATAATTATGTACAAAGATCAAAACCAGCTGGTTTCTGACATCATGCGCAACAGTGTGATGGGGCAGATTCAAGCTTTGCAGACCCTTGAATCCCGCATCAATGGCAGCTTTAATGCCGCCCTTGAGTTGCTGGCAGAGTGCCGGGGGCGGGCCATTCTGTTCGGTATGAAGCAGTCTGGCCTGGTAGGCCAGAAAATTGCTGCAACACTTTACGCAACCGGTCTTTCCACCCACATTCTGAATCCTGCGGACACCTGGCAGGACAACCTGAGCATGATCGGCCCGGGGGATGTCATTGTCATGCTGTCCTGGAGCGGAAAAACAGAAGAACTCCTGCGTCTGTACCCCTCCATCCGGCAGATGGGCAACAAGGTTATTGCCATCACGGGAGACCCTTTGGGTCCTGTGGCACAACAGGCCGATATTGTTCTGGATGCCAGCGTCGAGGAAGACAGGGAAGACCGCGAACAGGCACCCACTACTTATACCACCGTTCTTCTGGCCATCGGAGACCTGTTGGCCGAAACCCTGGTCAGACGACGCATGTTCAGCTCCCCCCAGGCCCAAAACAGTGACCAGAAAATGGTCTGGGTCAGGGATGTCATGACCCGGACAGACATCGCATCGGTGACGCCCGACAGCAGCCTGCGCAAGGTCATGCAGACCATGACCAGCCATCGAACCAACCTCTGCCTGGTCATGGAGGACGATCGTCTCTGTGGAATTATCACCGACGGTGACCTTCGCCGGAACCTGGCCGGAGCGGAGAGCCTGAGAGGCATTAAAGCCCGAAATATCATGAATGCTGCCCCGGTCTGCGTCCAGGAGAACATCAGTGCAGAAGAAGCCCGTTCCCTGATGAAGAGCCAGGGCTTTCACACCCTGGTGGTCAAGGACCAGAATCAGCAGGTAATCGGCCTCCTTCCCATGGACAATGTCTGACCGGCAGTGCTTCCCAATCAAAAGCAGGGCAACCTGAAGGTTACCCTGCTCACTTCTTCTGTTCTTCCCTTTCCCATCGCCCTCCCGGAAACACAGTCTGTTAATACCCGCTTTGGCAGCCAGCCCCGTTTTCTTCCATAAGCTCTCAATAAAACTGCTAAGTTAATACTCAAGAAGAACGGAGCAACGTTTGTCCTCACTCACCCCCACGAAGCGAACAAAATGCGAACAATAATACTGCTGATGCTGTTACTGGCCAGCTATGCGCAAGCAAACCTTAAAGGCCAGAACCAGGAGCAGAAAGGGTACTACCGCTACCCCACTCTTTATGATGACCGGCTGATTTTCACCGCAGAGGGCGATCTGTGGTCTGTCCATCAAAAGGGCGGTACCGCTTCCCGCCTGACCACCAACCATGGCGAGGAAACTCATGCATCGGTTTCTCCCGACGGCCAATGGATTGCGTTCACCGCGGAGTATGAGGGGGCAAGAGAGGTCTATATCATCCCTTTCAATGGAGGGATGCCTAAACGACTGACTTACTCCGGGGAACAGGCTCTGGTTCGCGGGTGGTCTCCTGACCAGCGGATTCTTTATGCATCCAGCAAATCCGCAGCCTTTGATGACCAGCTGCAGCTGTTTCTGCTGGACACCAAGACGGGAGAGTCAAGCCCGATTCCCCTGGCCCAGGCCAGTGATGGCGCCTATGGCTCTGAGGGCAAAAACCTGTTCTTTGTGCGACAACCGGATGAATCCAGCTATCCCAGAGGGTACCGGGGCGGAGCCGCCCTCAACATCTGGCGATTCAGCAAGGGCAAAGAAGCGGTGGGCATTACCACAGACTTCCCGGGCACCAGCAAGCACCCGATGATCTGGCAGGACCGGCTCTATTTTGTCAGCGACCGGGGTAAAAACCAGGTTCAAAACCTCTGGTCTGTCAGCATTGGCCAGGATGGCAAACAGGGAGCAGACCTCCGACAGCACACCCATGAAGATCAATTCGACCTGTACACCCCCAGCCTGCATAAGGGCACCATCGCTTACCAGTCCGGTGCAGACATCGTCCTCCATGATTTGAACACAGGAAAAAGCACCCGGCCGGACATACGGCTGGCCTCTGATTTTGAACAGAGAAGGCCTTATCCGGTGGGTGATCCAATGAAGTACCTTTCCAGTGCAGATCTTTCCGAAGACCTCCAACGACTGGCCGTGGTCGCCCGGGGAAAGCTGACCACTCTGCCCACCGGCAAAGGACGGATCAAGCACTACGACACCTGGGACAGTAAACTGTTTTTCCAGGCCGCCCGTTTTATACCCGGCAGCAGAGACCTTCTGGTTCTGGCCGAACAGGGTAAATCCCAGTCCTTCTGGAGAGTGCCAGAAACCCCGGGCGCCAAACCCAGGCTACTTCACCAGACCAGGGAATCGGTGGCATCCGGCCCAGTTCTATCCCCTGATGGCACAATGGTGGCATGGAGTGATGCCCGGCGGAGCCTGTTCATCACTCAGCTGGAAAACGGCAAAACCCGTGAAATTTACCAGGAAACCAGGGGGAGCAGCGCACCCCAGGAAATGGTCTGGTCACCGGACAGCCAGTGGCTGGTCTTTGCCAGAGAATCCGACAACCAGAATGTGCAATTATTGATCACCCACCTCCAAAAAGGCACGATTGAGCCCATCACCTCTGAGCGGGTCCATAGCACCAACCCTACATGGAGTGCCAGTGGTGACTGGCTGGTATTCAACTCCAGCCGCTACTACCGTTCAAAAGTGCTGCATTCTTTCGAGCAGAATCAGCAGGAACCTTATTCTGACACCAACACCGGCATTTTTGCCCTGGCAATGAACCCGGATGCCCAATGGCCCTACACCGAGCCCAACGAGTTACTCCAGCCTGAAGAAGGCAGAGGAAACGAAGAAGGAAAAGAAGAGCAGGCAGCGAATGTATCCATAGAACTCAAGAACCTGGACCGGCGCCTTTACCGGTTCCCACTGCCTGCTGCCAACTACACCGATACGCGTATTGCTGATGGACACCTGGTATGGATGGAGCCTGTAAGTGCCCAGTCTCAGGATATTTTCCGGCTTCAGGCTCTGCCCATTGGCGATCGGGAGGCACAACCCCAGACCCTGGTCAGCAATGTCAGGCATTACCAGACGACCCGAAACACGGAAGAGCTCCTGGTGCTGAGAGGGGAGCAGCTTTACCTGATTCCTGTTTCGCTGGCCAGTGACAACATAGATGCCTTCCGGATTGATTCTGACCCGTGGCAGTTGAACGTTAACCCTGTGGATGAGTGGCACCAGATTCTCAATCAGACCTGGAAACATTATAACAACCACTTCTATGACAAGGGCATGCACCAGCTAGACTGGAACGCCCGCCTTGAACAGTTTCGCCCTCTGGTTAACCGGGTTGCCGACCGCAGTGAACTCAACCATGTAATGCACCAGATGCTCAACGTTCTTGGCACCATGCACCTGTATCTGGGGGGAGGCGCTGAACGGTATAACCCCATATGGCAGGAAACCAGCTGGCTGGGGGCGGTCCTGACGCGACAGGACAAAGGTTACCGGATTGAACGTATCTACCGGACTGACCCCAGTTACCCGGAAGAACGTTCGCCACTGGCCAGGCCCTCAGTGAACATCCGGGAAGGGGATGTTCTCACGGCCATCAATAACCACTCCCTGGCGGAAAACCGGCCAGAAGTGTTATTACTGGATCAGGCGGGTCAGCAGGTACTGCTTGAATTTCAGCGCCATGGAGAAAAATCGTCTCGAAAGGAAATTGTCTACCCGGCTTCCGATCAACGAAACAGTGAGCTGCGCTACCAGGACTGGCTGTTCACCCGCCAGGAAAGGGTGGAAAAAACAGGGAAAGGAAAAATTGGCTATGTTCATCTCAGGGGAATGGAGTCGGATGATTTTTCTGACTGGGTACGACAGTTTTATCCGGTTTACCGCCGGGAAGGCCTGATACTGGATTTACGGTACAACACCGGTGGCAGTATTGACAGCTGGATTCTCAGCCGACTGATGCGCAAGGCCTACAGTTTTGAAAGCATACGCAACCAGACCCACCACTGGATTATGCAATATGCCTTTCAGGGGCATCTTCTGGTTCTGGTGAATGAACACACTTTCTCCAGCGGCGAGATGCTGGCAGACGGTATCAGGGCGCTCAAGCTCGGGCCGATCCTGGGCCAGAGAACCAAGGGCGGGCACGTTTGGCTGTCAACTATGCCGCTCATTGACCAGGGCTTTCTGAGCGTGCCCATGGCCGGGCATTTCTTCAAGAACCGGCAATGGGCCTCGGAAAGCATCGGCACCGAGCCGGACATTCCTGTGGATAACCTTCCCCATGCTACTTACCAGGGAAAAGATGCCCAGCTGGACGCCGCCATCCACAAACTTCTGGAAACCATTGCCAGGGAACCTGTTCAGCTGCCTGCTCCTCCCCAGGGGCCCATAACCAATCATTAATATCAGTCAATAGATGTTCATTTCAAAAAAATATTATTTCATTTTTGTGATGATATAGCCTTAGAGCACAATGTACTGAATCTGTTTATCAGGAGTAAATGCGCTATGTTCATCTTTGGCACCTTGAAAAAAGGCGGTTTCTCTAATGGTAAAAAAAACAAACACTCATCGCTTCTATTTTTACTGACCAGTTTATTTTTCATGGCCATAAGCCTGAATGTCTCCGAAACAGTGAACGCGGCTCCCCTTAAGGATGAAGACAATGATCAAACGTATGCAGACGCCTACCGGGAACTGGATCCTTTTCTTTTTGAATTAATCAATATTGATCCTTCATCAAAAACGGGTCTTGGACATGAAAGCGACGATGACCTGGTTCTGGATGGTGAGTCGGATCATGCCAGAGTCAAGCGTGTAGCGGGTGGACAATCTGTACTATGGCAACTCTATCCGTGGCTGGGTGGCCTAGAACAAATTGATCGGGATGACCGTTATAAAAAAGACTTTGAATACAACACACCGGCCCCGAAACCAAGCACAGCATCAAGCACTGCAACCACCACCACATTGCCAGCCACAACCACAGGCCTAACCAATAATACGATGACCGTTACCCCCCTCACCCAGCTAATAACAACAACTGTAAAATCCAGGTTCTCTGCGACCGATGATTTTGAATGCTCTGCCGTACTGGTTCATCGTTACTGGGCAATGACGGTAGCCCACTGCCTGGAAAGAAATGTCTCGGAAAACACCAAAAAATACGTAAAACTGACTTTTATCAATCCGGCCACAAACAAGCTGATCAAAAGAACAACGAATCTTTATGTAAGGCACCCCAATTATTTTGATACCGGGGACAAAAAGCCCAGAGAGTTCCACAATCTCCAGGCATTACCCTCCTCAATGACCATGGTAAACGACATTGCTTTTATCAGACTGAGAAGACCCATTGATGAAATTCCTCCAGTAAAAATAAAGTGGCGTGAAATCAGCGACAGTGACATTGAAAAAAGACAGCTCAAGGCAAAAGTATGTGGATGGGGAAAAACAAAGGCTTCCGGAGATTATGCCGATCAACTGCAATGCGCTTCCCTGCGTTTAATCTCTGGCAGTAAATGCAATGAACTCTATAATCCCTTTAAAGAATACAAGCGGGTGAGTGTATCAGATAGAGAAATCTGTGCAGCGGATCTTCCGGATTACATGAAAGATGCCTGTAAGGGAGACAGTGGGGGGCCCCTGTTCCAAATGCACAGGAATAAAAAGACGGGAATAAAAGAGCCTTATGTCATTGGCCTTGTATCCTCCGGAGACCGCTGTGCCAAAAAGCATAAGCCGGGAACCTATACCCGGCTATCCAGCTTTGAGCATTTTGGTCGGTGTTTCATTGAAGACAATATGAAATGTGACTACCTGATCAATTTCTATGAAGATAAAAAATTGAACAAATTTCCTGATTTCTTATAACCTCTGTATTTCACTGGCCCAGTCTGCTTGAATAAGGCTTTTCAGGCAGGCTCTTCCACAAAATGATGGACACCATTGACCGAAAAATCCTTCAGCAACTGCAACAGGACACCACTCTTTCACTGGCTGAGCTGTCTGAGCGGGTCAGCCTCTCCCCCACTCCCTGCTGGAAACGTATCAAACGGCTCGAAGCGGAAGGCTATATTACCGGCAGGGTGGCACTGATCAACCCGGACAAAGTCGGCCTGGGGGTCTCCGTCTTCGTTAACATTAAAACCCACCACCACAACAGTCAGTGGCTGGAGTTATTTGCCGAAACCGTTGGCAGTTACCCGGAAATCGCCGAGTGCTACCGGATGAGCGGTGAATACGATTATCTGCTCAGAGTCGTAGTAAAGGATATCCAGTCCTTTGACCGTTTCTATAAAGAACTGGTCAATTCCGTTGAGGGTCTTGCAGACGTCACCTCCAGCTTTGCCATGGAGCAGATCAAATATACGACTGCATTACCTCTATAGCAGTACGACATTCAACAATTAATCCGGTTCCAGGATTGATTCAGCCGCCACTGTGGAGTTAAATGCCCCTTAAATTCCTTCCCATCCGTTCATAGCTCAAGACCCCCATGATGATTTCCTTCAGCCGATACTTTTTGTCCCTTTTCCTGGTCATCCCATTTCTGGGCCACCTGACCACTGCCGAAGCCGCCTCAAAGCAGGAGCTGGACGCGGAAGTTAAAGCCACACTTAACAAGCTGTATAAAGAGCGCCCTTCCGCCAGGGAATTAGGCCAGAAAGCCAGAGGCGTTCTGGTGTTTCCCACGGTTATGAAAGGCGGTTTTGTGGTTGGCGGGGAATATGGGGAAGGCGCTCTTCTGGTCAAAAACCGCACGGCTGGATACTACAATACCGTCTCCGCATCGGTGGGTTTTCAACTGGGAGCACAGGCCCGCTCCCAGGTCATTATGTTCATGACCGACAAAGCGCTGAAGGACTTTCGCAACCGGGACGGCTGGGAAGCCGGTGTTGATGGCAGCGTAGCCATTGCCGAATTTGGTGCCGGAGGCTCCATCAGCACGGAAACCGCCAAAGCGCCCATCATCGGCTTTATTCTGGACAACAAAGGACTGATGTATAACCTGACCCTGGAAGGTTCAAAAATCAGCAAGATCAAAAAATAAGCTCAGTGCCTTTTACCAGGCAGCCTGCCAAACAACAACAGGCTGCCAGATATACCCAAAGGATTTCAAGGTGCTACACGGCGGCAAAAGAGTGAAACTTTTAGGCCCTCGGGTCCCAGGGGCTTAGATCAACTAAGTGACTGGAGTGAGCGAGAGCAGCCAACAAAGTAGCAACTTGAAAGGCGACGGGTATAGACTCAGAAGTTATATGCATTAGTTCAGATCTGATCTGACAATTCCCTCTTCAAAAAAGGGAAGGGTTACCGATTTAGATAGAGGGTGAAATCACTGAAATCTAAATCGTAAAAAGGTAACCCTTATGATTCATACTAATCA
>NZ_JBLYZI010000157.1:0-9291 GCF_057680865.1 Endozoicomonas sp. Z74 | reverse complement strand
TGATTAGTATGAATCATAAGGGTTACCTTTTTACGATTTAGATTTCAGTGATTTCACCCTCTATCTAAATCGGTAACCCTTCCCTTTTTTGAAGAGGGAATTGTCAGATCAGATCTGAACTAATGCATATAAAGGGTCACAGTAGGAATGCCGGTCACCCGGCACCCCCTGCGCAGATCCGTACATGCACTGCTAGCGCATACGGCTCCTACCTTAAGTATTTGACGCCAAACCGCTGCTCCGGCCATGGGTGAAGGACTTTGACCCTTGGGAACACAGTATTTACAAAGGCTCCAAACTTTTTCCAGTTCAGGCGACTTCGTTGACTGCGTCGCTTTAGGGCTTTGTACCATATTTTCTGCACTGCGGTTCTGAAGGCATTTATCCTACGGCTATTTCCTGGTACAGCGAAGTAGTTCATGTGTCCTTGAATGACACGTTTTAACCACTCCAACTGTTCCGACACAGCATTATGCCTGTGCTTCAGAAGATAGGATTTAATGCCTTGCAGCGTTGCTCGCATTCTTTTCTTGCTGGTTTCTCTAACGACAGTAAAGCGCCCACTACTTCGGGTCACACTACAGAAGTGGGTGAAGCCGAGGAACTCAAAGGTTTCTGGCTTTCCTGCTCCCAGCCTCTGCAAGTCATTCTTGGCAAATCGCCCAAAACGAATAAGGCGGGTTTTATTCTCGTGTAGAGATAGCCCGAATCGTTTTAATCGATTACCGAGTTCTTGCAGAAAGCTCTGTGCCTCCGATTCCAGCTGGAAACCCAACACACTGTCGTCAGCGTAGCGCACAACAATAACCTTGCCCTGCGCATTCCTTTTACGCCATTGATTAACCCATAGATCAAACACGTAATGCAGATAAATGTTGGATAGCAAAGGTGATATCACTGATCCCTGCGGCACACCTGCCACGCTTCGGACATGCCGACCATCGTCGTCATAGTGCCCTACTTTTATCCACTGTTTTACCAAACGGATAATGCGTTTGTCTTTCACCCGGTGCTCTAAAAACCTGATTAGCCATTCATGGTCGACCTGATCGAAAAATTTTCGAATATCCAGATCCAGCACCCAATCCACAGGATTTCTTTTGATTCCTACAGTCAGTGCATCCAGCGCATCGTGTTGGCTTCTCTCAGGGCGGAACCCGTAAGAGAAACCGAGGAAATCTTCCTCGTAAATCCCCTCCAATACCTTGACTACAGCCTGTTGGACAATTTTGTCCTCCAGACACAGGATGCTCAAGGGGCGTTCGCTCCCGTCAGCCTTGGGGATAAAGATCCTTCGGGCTGGACGAGGCCGATAACTCCCTTTACGCAGCTTTTCGTGCAAAGCTTTCAGCCGGGCATCCAGCTCCTGCTGATAGGACTGCCAAGTGACGCCATCCACCCCCGCCGATGCGTTTCGTTTCAGTTGAAAGAAGCTTTCCTTCAGCAGGTTCAGAGTGAGGTGGTGAAACAAGGCAGTGAATTGTAAGCGACTGTCCTTTGCCGCTGCTTGACGTATACCCGGCAGGTTGGACGAGGTGTTAGTCCGACTCTGAGTCCGGCCACCGACACCCTGCTGGATATTCCTCTTGGCCAGGCCACTTTCCTCCACAACCTCCGCCACAGGAGACCCTGCTTTGTTCGGCTGCTTCTCGGGTACTATTAGCCTGTCCGACTTCCTGCCGACGACAATAGGCGTATGGTTATTAACCTTCCCCATTGCGTCTCCCATGGCTATTACAGGAGAAACCAGCAGGATCTCCCGAGTTCCGCACAAGATGCGTACCTGCATGCACAAGGTCTACGACTGCGCGAGGTCCGTAAGCTACTTGCGATTTAACGCAGCTTAAGGTTTTGCTTTCTGTTCCAGTTAACGACATCGGCACCTCGAACTATTTGATTTCGCAGCTCAATACTCAGCCTACAGGCACCCCTGTCAACGCTTCACCGGACATCTTACGATAGCAGGCGCATGACTCGGGGCTGGGGCGATTCGCTAGTCTTACCCCACAGGGACTTTCACCCTTAACATCTTGCCGATTTATCTCGGCGCACTAACTGCTCAAAAAACACTGGCAAGTCAAGGCTCTGAGGTCAACGTACTGGCTGGCTAAATCATATACCCTTCTGTGTATGCAGCTTCCCCAACCCCTTCATACCGAACCTGTCAGTGGTGAGGTTCGATCATTTATTCAGGCCCAACTCGACAATCTCGAGCAGCAGCGCCTGCTCATAGAAAAACTGCAGAAGGAGGTTGAGGCGCTTAAGGATGAAATCCGTCACTTGAAAAAGCTCAAGGGCAAGCCTCGTATCCGCCCGAACACCCCCGATCAGTCTCAGGATGATGAGCCCAGGAAAGCCGACGAGCAGGACACGGCAGAAACATCCGGTAACAACCGGCCTCCTAAAGCAAAGCGACAGAGCAACCGACGTCGGGGCGAGACATCAGCACCCCAGAAGCAGGTGAACCAGGAAACCTTCTGCCGTCTGGATGGGGTTCAGCCAGATTGGCGGAACAAGGGCTACCGTGATTTTTACTTCACCGAGCTTTCCCTGTCGTTTTCTACCACCCGATACCGTCGTGAGTGCTGGCGGACTCAAAGCGGGGAATTTCTGACCGCGCCGCTGCCATCCCATGTAAAAAGCCATTTTGGCGATCAGCTCAAAAGCCATGTTCTGGATCTACACCACTCCTGCGGTGTCACCCAACCGCTGCTGCTGAGCTGGCTACATGACCACGGTTGCCGGGTGTCAGAGGGAACTCTCAACAGCCTGCTGACCGAAGGGTATGACCTGTTTCATCAGGAGAAGGATGACATGCTTGAAGCGGCCATTGCCTGTTCCCGCTACCTCCAGGTTGATGATACGGGGGCGAGGCACAAGGGAAAAAATGGCTACTGCACGGTAATCACCAATGATTACTTTACCTGCTTCTCCAGCACAGGCAGCAAGAGCAGGGTCAACTTCCTCACCCTTCTTCAAGGGCGTCGCAAGTGTCACCTGCTCAATACGACGGCTATTGAATATATGAAAGAGGTTCGTATGGCGGACCAGTGGGTTCGTTGTCTGGAAAACTTTGGAGAGGTTCACTTTCTGAATGAAGCCTCCTGGCAGGCCTTTCTTGATGATCTGAACCTGAAGGCGCCCCGGCAGAGGCAACTGGCGACAGAAGCCGTTCTCAAGGCGGGGTTGATTGAAAACGGCTTCCCTCCCACCATGGTGATCCACAGTGATGGAGCCAGGCAGTTTGACACCGCCTTTACTCACAGCGGCTGCTGGTATCACGCCAGCCGACCTCTGGCCAAATTGATCCCGGCCAATGCCAGGGAAAGAGCCGCCAGGGACTGGGTGGAGAACGTGTTCTGGCAAATCTACGATGACCTGGTCGAATACAGGCAGCACCCTGACCGGCAGAGGCAAGAAGCCATCCGCAAAGGGTTTGACGATTGGGTCACCACTCAGGTTGACTACCCTGAACTTCGAGCCGTCCTGGGCAAGCTGATGGTCATCAGGGAGTCGTTATTAAGGGTTCTGGACTGCCCGTGGCTGCCACTGCACAACAACCTGAGTGAACGCCAGATCAGGGAGTATGTGAAAAGGCGGAAAATCAGTGGGGGAACGCGCAGTGCCCTTGGGCAGAAATGCCGGGATACGTTTGCGAGCCTGAAAAAAACGTGCCGCCAGCATGGGGTCTCATTCTCAAAATATCTTCTGGACAGACTCTCTGGAGCAATGCGGGTACCCCAACTTTCCGAATTGATCAGAGGCGCAGCGAGTATGAATCATCACGCTATTGCCAGTGGATTTTGAGCAGTTACCAAACAACCTGAGTAGTATACGAAGCTCTGCCCCAGGGTTATTCAGGCTCAGGCAGCCTGTTTAAAGTACATCTGATCCGGTGTGTTGTCATTCAGCCCCTGATGGGGGCGCTCTGAATTGTACAGTTGAAAATAGCCCTTCAGCTCTTGCTTCAACTGGACTGCATTGTCGAAGGCTTTCAGGTAAACGCACTCATACTTTACACTGCGCCAGAGCCGTTCAACAAAAATATTATCCCGGTAACACCCCTTGCCATCCATGCTGATCTGGACTCCCCGCTCCTTGAGAACCCCTGTAAAGGCGTCACTGGTAAACTGACTGCCCTGGTCACTGTTGAAGATTTCCGGTGCTCCATAGCGATCCAGCGCTTCTTCAAGGGCATCCACACAGAAATCCGCATCCATGGTGTTGGACAATCGCCAAGCCAGAACACGTCGGCTGTACCAGTCCATAATGGCGATCAGATACATGAAACCGCGCTCCATGGGAATATACGTCAAATCGGTCGCCCACACCTGGTTGGGGCGGTTGATCGTTACCCCCTTCAGCAAATAGGGGTATATTTTATGCCCCTGACCAGGCTGGCTGGTTCTGGGCTTCGGGTAGATGGCCTCCAGCCCCATTTGCCTCATCAACCGTTGCACCCGCTTGCGGTTGATCTTATAGCCCAGTCCGCACAGATAGGTGCGCATCCTGCGTGACCCGTAATAAGGCGTTTTCAGATACTGCTCGTCAATCAGGCGCATCAACGGCAGGTCCTCAGACAGGTCTTTACAAGACTGGTAATACACTGATGACCGTGTGACGCCGAGTATGCGACACTGCCTGACAATTGAGATATCCGGGTGGTGGCGCTCGACCAGAGAAACGCGCTGGCTTTTCTTCAATGATCGAGCTTGCGTGCTAAAAAATCCCGTTCCACCGTCAGCTGACCGATTTGGCGATAAAGGTTGTCGACCTCAGCCTGATGGCCTTTCCCCTGGTTATCCCCCTTGGTGTCAAACAGTTCGGAAGCTCTCTCCTGCAACAGTCGCTTCCAGGTACTGACCATGGTTGGGTGTATCTGGAAACGAGCAGCAATTTCTGCGGTAGTCTGGTCGCCTTTGATGGCCGCAAGGGCAACTTTGGATTTGAAGCTGGAACCGTAATGTTTGCGTTTTTTGCTCATGATCGCATCATCCATTTTGTTATGGATCAGAGCTTACACTACTGTCTGATATATGGGGACCATTTCAAACTTCGTTGTCTGAGCAGAATTTCAACTCTTCCGTTACCTGGCATTCACCAAATCGAATGGAAAGTTCTGTAAGGCCAATTTTATCCCGTACAATACCGCAGACATCACACTTATCGTGCAGGGTTTTATCGTTGTTCATGAATATGTCAATTCCACTCTGGAAGGTCGAAGGCAAGGATGGAAAGTGTGAGTTCTCTATTCGGATCGTCTTCCTCCTAGATATCTTCGCAAACCATTATATTTGGCTTTGGATTTTTCTTCTGCTCTTCATTGAGGGCGACAACCTGAGCTGTTTGAGTTGTTGGGGTTAGTTCACCAATACCTACAAATAAAGTTGCAAGGTAATCCGCAAGTTGCACGGCCAGGGACTGTGCTCCGGTCTTACTTCTTTTTCCAGATATACCCGTTACAGGCTTAACGATGTCATTCTCGTAAACTTCAATTTCGAAGAGGGCAGCGGTATGTGCTGTTTCAGGGTCTGGCGTTTCAAGTATTTGCCCAGATCCAGGAGGAGCGGATAAAAGATCCTGTGCACGCTGGTAAAAACCACTGATCAATTGATGGTATTTATTGTTTTTATCATATTCCCCTCCACTATAACGAATTTTAAAACTGATCAAGTAAGGGTTATCTTTATTAGGAAAAAGAAATAGCTTTTCCGTTGCAATCAATTTTGGCTTTAACATCCTCATGTCCTTGTTGGAATGGTGGTTCAAAGAGTCACTATTTTTAGGTTTTTATAGGTTGCCTCGTCCCTTTCCAGACTTGTTCCCTGTTGTGCTTGGAAGGAGAGGGTTACACTCAATCACAACATATTTTTCCTCCTTCATAGTATGAAGCTGAGAGGTATGAGAGACCGGACGTGTCTTTCTATCATCAAAAGGGCTCCAGACATAAACATCCAAGTCCCCCTGACTTTCCTTCAAGGCATTTAAGTTTTCTATTAGTTTTGATATTTTCACAACAATTTTTACACCTATTGATTTTTTTCAGATTTTAACAAGTTACGGGGTTCTTATGCGTAGGGGTGGAAAATTACAATTATTTTGTCATGCTTCCGTCACTTCACGAGAATCTTCAACAGAGTGGTTACTATCGGATACCTGGTAAATGTGACCTGTTTCAGGACTCCCCCTGTCTTGGCTGACAAGCGTAGGTCGAATCCAGATAATTTTTTTCTTTTTCAGCTCTTCACCGTATGGCTGCTGTCTCCAGTGTCCTCGCCGCCAATGAGGTCTGATACTGTTTCTGTCAATATGTTCTGTTGGCTGCTTCTTTAAATTCAACCCACATATTTTCAGTTTGGTATATCCCATAGAAATTAACTGCGATTTTGCTTTCTGTTTTTGTTTTCTATTAACCGCATTATTTAGTTTATCTAGCAATGCTTTTGGAGTTTTCTCAGGCCACTGCTCTACAATATCATCAGAATATCTTGAGGTGTAGCATATTGTGTTGATTATGATATTCAGTGCTTTTTTGAATACATCAAATCCTGATAGAATATCATCTCTTTCTTTTTTAGATGATTCTTTGTTTTTGTTTATAACACCTACTTCTACACCACCGCAAAGTTGTTGAATTCCAGTTTCTGGAATTGAATCATCCTCTTTATTTGCTTCAAGTTGGTCTTGCAATGACTTTTCAACTAACAGATTAAATGTTTTAGTTGTGTCGGAACGGTCTAATGCCATGTAGTAATATATGTCTCTATTGAATATCCACTCTTGTTTATTAGCGTAGTTCCAGTTTTCTTTTTTGGTTGTCAACACTACTTGCAATGGGAAGTTATTGTGAGCAAATACATAAGCACCATCGACATAAGACCCATCACCAGAAAGCTTTAGACTATTAATCGTTCCAAAGCTTATATAAAAACACTCATAAGGAAAATCAACAGCTTCCAATGGAATTGATCCTACATCTGTCTGTAAGAACTCTTCAATTATTTCATCACTGAGGTGAAAAATATTTCGGCCATAGCTACAAAATGAGCTGTAGTAAGATGCAATTGATGGCTCTTTCATTAACCATTTTATATCAGTGGGTCTTTTGGTTCTCTCGATAGTATCTAGTTCTCTGTTATAAAAATTTATAATCATGTTTGTAACAGATTCAAGATATTCGCTTTTAGGTGGATTTAATCCATTTATAGTGTGATAGGCAGAAAAAACCATTTTGGCAAATGGTCTTGTTTGCCTATATCTTTCTGGGTGATATCTTAACAGCTTGTTTTTTGAAACTTCCATTTTATATCCTTTTAATCAAATGATAGTGTCCTGCATTTCAGGCTCATGATGACAACTGTACTCTCTATCACCAAATACCTCATTATGGCAACGCTCATTTGACTCAGTTATTTTATTCGCCTGGTATTAATCCATCGTAAATCTCTGGCAAATGACCCCGTAGAGAAAGACGCCGCAAAGCACAAACAAGCATCAAATTTTCACGATTTTTATCCCCGTGAAAAGGTGGTGATCGCCAGTTTCCTCGGGGAGGAAAACCAATGATTTTTTTAATCGTTTTAGGTAGAGCATGAAGCAAGCCCCATTGATCAGGCAAATCCTTCTCAGTAACCAGCCCTGGAGGTGTCAAAAAAAAACGCCAGTCACCCATACCTTTTTCTGGTTCTTTCCTGAATACTTTTTTCTTATCGGCAAGAAAGTCAGCTCGCGATGTTTTGACCTCAATTAGAATTGAAATCCCATCTTTCCAGCCAATTGCATCAGGTTGCTCTTGGTTAAGACTTCGGAATGGATCGCGTATCACAACCTTACACCCTTGGCTCTGAAGCCAATTTTCAGCTCGTACTACCAACTGATCATGCAAAGACAATTGTTTCCTTAGCTCAACATTAGGTTCTGTACGCTCTATAGACGAAGCCGGTTCAGTGTCTGCCATCACTGTCATCCATCAGTTTTTTATTTTTGTGATATTCATTTCAGGCTACCGTGTACCTTAATAGATATTAGCGATGACACTAATGATAGCGGCAACCTTTAGAGCACCTACAAAGGCTACCACCAAGCGTTCCAAGCCATGCCAAAATCCTGTCTTATCCAGAAAGAGTCTGGTGATAGTCCATACAAACACAAAAAAAGAAGCGAACAGCAGCAACTGCATCAGATGGAAGGTTTCAAAGCCATATTGCATCAGGGCTGCACCAGTCATCACTCCGATTGCAAAGTTCACAGGAATGGCCGCTTTATGGTGGGGTGAGAACCAGCGAAGGCGGAAAGGTTCGTGTGTTGGGGGTATATAAAAAAGTGCGTCAGGGTTGTTTGTAGGCTCGATACCAGGTTTATTGCGAAGCCAAGGCAGCAAAGCTTGCCAGAATGCTGATATAAACATCAGCACAATGATTGATGTTGAATAGGCCACGGCAATACCAATGAGGCCCGAGAATACAAGCATTTTTTTTATTCCCCTATTTTATTTAATGCTTTTCTGAGTAGATGATATTGAATAGAAAAATAAAATGATTGCATATTAAGTTATAAAATACGCCATTTATCAGAATAGTGAAATAAAATTGGCGAGTGTGGATGAAATAACTGAATATCATACGTATTGGTTAAATTATTATTTGAAAAGGGTTTCTGTATGAGAAAAGTCACAGTATTGTTTCTTATGATAATATTTCTCCAAGGGTGTCATCAATTTTCAAGCAGATATAGCAAAGACTTTTCTTTATGTTCAAAGCAATACATTGAAGAATATTTAACTTTAAAAAATGGGGGTGTCCCAAAAACCAACTTTTCGGACATTCGTTTGTGGCTGTCTAGCCCATCATTTAAACAGCATATCGGTTACTACAGAAAGGTTCTGTTTAAGAGCTTTGAACCTGGTTACAGAGGAAACGAGGTTTCTGTTGATGTTGAATGTAGAATTTATCAAGAAGAAAAAAGTGGAAGTCTTTTAGTTGTTTCAATATATAGAGATCATTCTCTTGTTGGAGGAAGACTAAATAGAAACCACTATGTATCTGGCACAAAAAGTGGCGATGAATTATTTGGACGAATTTTAGGAGACGGAAGTATATCAAGACTTAACCGCTCTAAAGATAATATCATTAAATATATTAATACTAGCATACAGGCTACTTATTTGCATTAGTTCAGATCTGATCTGACAATTCCCTCTTCAAAAAAGGGAAGGGTTACCGATTTAGATAGAGGGTGAAATCACTGAAATCTAAATCGTAAAAAGGTAACCCTTATGATTCATACTAATCA
>NZ_JBLYZI010000156.1:0-9515 GCF_057680865.1 Endozoicomonas sp. Z74 | reverse complement strand
GTCCGGGATCAGAGGCCTTGCCTGGTAACATGTCTTTGATCCGATCCCATTGATCATCTTTGAGTACTGTGCGAGCCATAGCAAACCAAATTCACATACTTTAGCTCACTATCAGCTGCCTTTCCGGTCTGGTTTCCAGCAATATGATTGAACGGTTAGATGATAACGCCGCCTAGAATCAACGTGCCGAGCGCGTCTACGGGATTACAAACGAACACAACCACAAAAAAAGAAACCTGACGGCATTTAACAATCACTGACCTTATGACAGTATCGGCGGTGATAAGCACTATAAGAATGAAGTAGAACAGGATGTTCCATGAGCGAAGTAATTCTATGCAATCAGCCAATCAGACCAGGCACCCTGAAAAATAGCTGCGACATAAGCAGCGGAACCATTCACGGGCTTACCTGCCAAAACCCGGAAACACTGCAACCCTTTACCCCTTACCTGTTGAGCAGAGAAAAGAGCAGGCAACAGCAGCAGATTATCAACCGGCTTGCCACTCAGCCCATCGCCACCCAACTGACCCACCTCTCTCTGTCTTTTGGTGGCGACAATACCCTTGCTCTTGCAGAAATCACAAAACACCTGAAAGAGTTCAATGTTGGCCTGATGGGGGCTTCCACCAGTGTTTATGGTGAACGGATAGGAGGCTTCGCCAAATCGGTCAGAAACTACCAGGACGCTTTGCTGGCCTATCGATCCAGCCAGCGCGCTCCAGCCGCTCGGGATAATGCGGTTAAGGCATTCAGAACCATGCAGCAACGCTTTCGCCATGAATTGAATACGGTTAATACGGGAGCAAAAGCAAGAAAAGGGACGCCCCTGAGCAATGCTGATCGAGCCATTAACATAGCCAGAAGCAGCCGAAACATTGCCCGGCTGAACCTGGTTGACCAGGTGCAGGCAAACACGCTCAGCAAGCTGGCGCAACATACCCGATACTTGGGAAATGGTTTGGCGGTTATCGACTTTACCAGCCGGGCAGGGAAAATTCATAACAGCTATAAGGCTGGTGGAAACTGGGAGAGAGATCTGTTTATAGAGTCAAGTAGTTTTGCCCTTAGCGCCATAACGGGCTCTCTTGCAGTCAATACGGGAGTATCTATTCTTGGTTTCATGGCGGTAGCAACACCGGCTGGCTGGGTTGCTCTTATCGTTGGAGGAGTGATGGTGGCAGGAGCTTCCGCAACAATTTCAATGAGTTTTAATCGCCTTGCAAAAGACAATGCCGGCGAGTTGTACGATCAGATTATAAACAGGCTGGAAAAATGAGCAGCCTGGAATCGACATTGTTTGCTTTGGTGTTTATGACTGGTTTTTTTACCATGATTCTCTTCGTTCTTTTTGGCCAACTAACCGTTAGAAAACTAAGAAGGAATAGCAAAACCAGAGAGATTCTTGGGGCTGAACTGGTGAGTGGCTGGGACATTCTCAATGTTGCAAAAGCGCTCTCAATACCTAGAGCATGGAGCAAAAAAGTTGCAGTCACTCGCCTTGCTTTCTTGCATGCAGACTCAGAGATCATATACCAAAACACTTCACTGCTTGATCGTTTTTTAGGGAGATTATTTTTATTTTTTTATGTTATTACAGGATCAATGGGAATAGTAATGGTGCTGATGAAGGCATGCAGGTTATTGGGTGACTGAGGAATGCTTCAGGAAAACCCAGGGAGTTACAGGCAAGTCCAGTGCATTTCTGGACATTTCCAACCATGAAGGCGCTGAACTGAATGAGTTTATATTCAACACTACTTGCCATTGCTACGGCAATAATGCTGATTGCCTGGTGCCTGTTTGTTGCATTTGGTCAAATTACTGTAAGAGAGCTCAGAAAAAACCCAGACACCAAGGGGGCTCTTGGGATGGAGTTGATGAGTGGCTGGGACATACTTAATGTTGCCGGGGCTTTATCAACTCCAAGGGCTCTGAGCAAAAAGCTGGAAGCCAGCCAACTCTCTTACCTCCATGCCAACTCCGAACTGTTATACAAACACACAACCCGTTTAGACCGGGTTCTGGCAAGGATATTCTTTGTTCTGTTTTATGGCTCTGGCACCGCCATGCTCAGTCTGGTTGCGGCCAACTCACTGGGCTTGTTCCCATAATGAAATACAGTTGACATGACAAAAGCAGCGTATAAGGTGGCTGTTATAAAAAAATCAATGTCTGTCATGGCCTGACGCCATGGAGTGAGCAGTACAAGGATGAGTAAAAAAAAGGACGACGATGCAACACGTCTGGTGACCACTGGGTCTCTGCCTAATGACGGCGCCACCGTTTTTGTGGGAAACAGCGGAACACACCGACCCGCCCCTTCGACCTCCCCAACAATGGGAGCAGGTACTGCTGCGCCTGAATCCGGCCAGAATACTAAACGAGTGATCAATAACCGCTTTCAGCTGGACAGTTTGCTGGGCACCGGCGGTATGGGCTCGGTCTTCAAGGCCATCGACCAGCGCAAGGTGGAAGCCAGGGATCGTGATCCCTACGTCGCGCTTAAATTATTAAACGAAGACTTTAAAAAACACCCCGACGCGTTTATCTCCCTGCAGCGGGAGTCCAGAAAGTCCCAGAACCTGGCCCACCCGAACATTGTGACCGTCTATGACTTTGACCGGGATGGCGACCTGGTCTTTATGACCATGGAGTATCTAGAAGGGGCGCCACTGGACCAGCTAATCCGCGATGCTTCGGGTGTGGGTCTGGAGATGGATCAGGCCTACTCCATCTTCAGAGATATCGCCCGGGCACTGGCCCACGCCCATGCCAACCAGATTATTCATTCCGACTTTAAGCCCGGTAATATATTTGTCACCAGCAAAAAGGTCGCCAAGGTGTTTGACTTTGGCATTGCCCGGGCGGTCTCTTCAACCGATGCCGCCGCTTCATCCGGAGGGGATAAAACCCTGTTTGATGCGGGCACCCTGAGCGCACTCACTCCCGCTTACGCCAGCTATGAAATGTTAAAGGGGGAAGCGCCCTCCCCCAGCGACGATGTCTATGCCCTGGCCTGTGTCGCCTATGAACTGTTTGCCGGAAAGCACCCGTTCAATAAGACCCCGGCAGACAAAGCCTGGGAGCAGAACCTCAAACCACAGCGCATCAAGCGCCTGTCGAAACGACAGTGGAAAGCCCTGGAACAGGCCCTGGCCTTTACCCGGGATAAACGAACACCCACGGTCAGTGAATTTGAGCACGCCTTTTTCAGCACCTCTCGCCTGCCCATCTATGCCGTTGCTGTGACACTGGTGATCGCCATGGCAGGCACCCTGATTTATCAGTTCACCACTCAGGAAGTCCACCAGGAACAACTCCGGGAAGAACTCACCGAAGAGCTACAGGTGGATCTTCGGGCAGGCATTGAACTGGAGATTAAACAGAAAGCAGCTCTGGAAGAGTTGCAGGACGCCCTGACGCTTCCCCTGAATGACCAGTGGGATAACACCATCCACACTCTGCTGGAACGCTATCAGGCCCTGACCCCCAATGACCACCGTATTTTGGCCCAGACCCGGCAAAAGGCCATGACCGTTTATCTTCAAGCCGCGGCCCAGGCTCGGGAATCCGGAAATTTGTCCCAGGCCGAAGCCTTGCTGAACAACGCTGTTCACTGGCAGACGGACTCCCAGCTGATTGATCACGAAACTTCTTTGCAGGCAACGGCCAGAGCCGAGGCTGAACGGGAACAGGAGCGCCAGCGCCTGGCCGCTGAAGAAGAGGCCCGAAAACTGGCGGAAGCACGGCGTCTTGAGCAGATAAAGCTGGCTCAACAAATCAAGGAGCAGGAAGCCCGTTTGGCTCGGGAGAAGCAGGCACGGGCAGAACGCTTGGCCCAAAAAGCCCGGCAACAAAATATTGAAAAAGCGTCGGCGGCACTCAACAACGCCCTGAGTTGCAACAGCCGGCTGGATATTCCCGGTGAGGTGGCCCTCAGATTAAAAGATCTCAAAACACTGAGCAGCCAGGCCTACCGCACTCAGGTCCCTGAAGCCGTAGCCAAACTGAGTACCTGCATTCAACGAGTGGCCACTCGCAGCCCCACTACCGCCGCCCGGTTTCAGCAGGCGGCTCTCGCACTTTTTCCGGAACAATCAGCGATCAGTACCATCACCATTGATTACTGTGCTCACCTGGCTCCGGGATCAGGCCGTCAGGGGCAACGCTACACCTGTCAGGATCAGCTCGCCAGTGGCGGTGCCAGCCCTGAGCTGGTCGTAGCCATGGCTGATCAAGCCAAACTGGCGGTGACGCGGTATGAAATCACTACGGCAGAATTTAATCACTATTGTCAGAAAACAGGTCAGTGTCCTGCCCTGTCCTCGGCCCCCGAGCTGCCTGTGCACAACATCAGTATTAACCAGGCCAGAGCCTACGCCCACTGGCTGAGTCAGGAGAGCGGCTATACCTATCGACTGCCCAGTCACCGGGAGTGGCTGGCCCTCTCCTCACCAGAGTCCAATGGCAGTGACCCGGACCGGAACTGTTTTCTGAAATTTGGTAATTTGCAAAAAGGCCAGACGCTGGTGAATGCCTCCATCGGACGACCAAACGACAACGGGCTGGTTAATTATATAGGCAATGTCCAGGAGTGGACCCTGGACGAAGATGGGGCACTGATTGCCGCAGGTGGCAGCCGGAAGGTGCCCCAGAAGCGTTGTCAGGTAACGACCCGAAACCCGCACTCCGGCCAGCCGGATGAGATTACGGGGTTCCGGCTGGTCAGAGCCTTGCGCTGAAACACAAAAACTACAAAACGACAGGGATTTAAAGGGTGTACCGTCAAACACACGAGCAGACTCGCAGATTCGTCACGTTCCGTCTCAGGCCTCTGGTGATGGCCACGTTTATGGTCAATCTGCTGGGGTATTCCACCCTGGGGGCAGCGGCGGAAGACTATGTTCCAGACCTGGAACAGAAAGAGCTTACCCGGGAGTTCCAAAAGCGACAGCCTGAAAATCAGGGCAAAGACAAGGACAGTATTCCCCTGAATCAAACCACAGGCAATATCGCCCCCCATATCAGCATCAGCGCTTTTCGGTTCAGAAACCTTCCGGAATACCCGGAGGCCGGCGTAACGCGTGAAGCCGTTGAAACCCTGGTGGAAGATCTGCGCAAACAATATATGAAAGAAGCCGAAACCCTGGAGAGTGGGTTTACCCAGGCCGAGCTGAACGAAGTGGCCGCCTTTCTGCAGAAAAAAGCGCTCACCAAAACTCCGGACCAACTCAACCTGGCGGACTTCAACGATCTGGTCGCCATACTCCGTCGGCAGAATGCCCTGCGGGGAATGGCCTATACCGACATCGAAACCGTCGCCGAGGCCGTCACGCAATTTTACCGGGAGCGTGGACTGCTGCTGGCCCGAGCCTTTATTCCCCCCCAGCAGGTCCAAAACGGTGTGGTTGAGCTGGATATTATTCCGGGTAAGCTGGGCAAAGTGACGGTTCAGGGCAATGAAAAGTACTCCGATGAACAGTTGGCAGCGGCTTTTGATCACCAAGTCGACAAGCTGGTGGATAATGCCAGAATCCAAGAGAGCATCTACCTGCTGAACGATCTTCCTGGCCTCAATGTCTACGGTTTTTTTGAAAAAGGCGACGATCTGGGGGAATCCAACCTGAACCTCCAGGTTCGAAATGAGAAAACCTGGGACTTTACCCTGCGGGCCGATAACCACGGCTCGGAATATACCGGAGAGCACCGGCTCTATGGACTGGGCCACTGGTATAACCCTCTGGGCATTGGCGACCAGCTCTCCCTGGGGGTGCTGAAATCTTTTACACCCACCAATACCGATCTGGCGCAAGTGCGCTACAGCCTGCCCCTGTTCAGTCCGGCCACCCGGTTTGAGTTGTTTGCCAAAGAGAACCGTTACGATGTCTCCTCTAAAGAGGACGAGGCGGTCAATCTCCTGAAAATTACCGGGGCGAGCAAAACCTACTCCGCTACCCTGATGCATCAGCTGAAGCGCTCCCGGGTTAGCAACCTGGCAGCCGGTTTAAAATTCAGCGACAAACGCATTGAGCGGAGCGCTTCGGTTCCCCTGTTTACGGAGGGAGACCATGCCACCTCCGGGGAGCTGATTTTCGAAGGGGATCTGCTCAGCTCCACCATCCGGACCCTGAATATGGGACGGTTATCCTTGATGCAGGGCCAACTCAACAATGAAGTGCCGGAAGATCGGGGTAATCAGTTCTACAAACTCTCCCTGGACACCAACTCCCTCTTCTTTATACCCCTGCCCTTTACGGACAGCGAGTCCAGAATGGTGATCAAATCCAAATGGCGCTATTCCGAATCCGCCCTGCCCTCCTTTGAGCAGATGGCCCTGGGCGGAGCCAACTCCGTTCGCGCCTTTACAGGCAGTGAGTTCTCTGCCGACAGCGGCGTCTATCTCGGAGCCGAGTGGTTTTTCGAGATTCCCGACGCCTTGGACTATCAGCTGAAAAGTGGCACACGTCTGAGCGATATCGTGCAATACGCCCTCTTTATGGACGGAGCCTACGGCAGTGAGAACAGCTACAAGTTCAACAGCAACAGCACCGCTCCCAGCGATCCCTGGGCCCATCTGGCCGGAGCCGGAGTTCTGCTGCGCCTTAACTGGAAAGACGGGTTTACTTCGACGATCACCGTGGCCAAACCCACCGGTTCCAAGTCCAGCAACGGGTTGGCAGGCAACAACGCCAAACCCTGGCAAACCTATATTGACGCCACCTTCAAACTGGATTGACCCAATTACTTCTTATTAAGATTTGCACGGATAGCTCTATGAACAGAGAACAAAAAAAACAAGACAATGGCCGTTATTTACGACCCTCTGCAATTACCCAGGCCCTCAGGTTGCAGCGTATTGCCATGGGAGGTGGTGTATTGACCTTCTCCATGTTAGGGGGGGGACCCGTTTATGCTGACCTTATACTCGACAAAATTACAGGTGGTACGGGAACTATTGGCATTGATCAGGAAACAACCATAGAAGCTAATGACACAACCATTATTGACCAGTCATCAGAGAAGCTGGCTCTTGACTGGACGGAGTTCAACCTGGATGAAAATAAATATGTGGAGTTCAGGCAGGGCAGCACATCTCACCTGGTTCTCAATCGAATTCTTGACGACAATGGAAGTAAGATTTTAGGCCATATTAAAGCAGACGGCCATGTCCTGCTAATAAACCCCCACGGCATTCTTTTTTCCCAAACCTCAACGGTTGATGTTAATAGCCTTACCGCATCATCTCTGGATATCAACCCTGATGCCTTTATGAATGCTGCCACTGATGCAGAGGGCAAACTGAAACTAAAATTCAACAATAATTCAGCGACAGCTGGAACGATAACAAACAGCGGCAAGATTACTGCGGCCAGCGGCGTCGTTCTACAGGGGCCTCATGTAGAAAACCTGGCGTCAGCCAATAACCTTGTTTCCGGTCATTTTGTCGCTCTTGCCGGAGGCTCTGAAACAACCATTACCTTTGATGCAGACCAACTCATCGGCATCACAATTGACCAGGAAGCTCTTGAAAGTCAACTGGGTATCGATAGTGCCGTAGTAAACAGCGGCCTTATCCAGGGAGCCAATATCATCCTAACGGCAAAAGTTGCCGATCAGATGATCAACAATGTCGTCAATAATAGCGGTGTGATTGAAGCCACAGGGATCAGCAGCAATGGTGGCACCATCTATCTTGGAGGCTCTGGAGGCAAGCACAATGATGTAGTCAATACGGGCACCCTGGATGTCTCGGCCACCGGAAGCGGCTTCACTGGAGGACAGGTAACCCTTGAAGGCAACCACATTGCACTGAAGAACAATGAAACAGAACCGGGTAAATCAAAAATCGTTGCTTCTGGCGATGCCGGTGGCGGCACGGTGCTAATAGGAGGTGGTTCCGGTGGCAATGATGACACACTGGTTAACGCCAATACGGTGAGCATTGAAGACACGGTAACCATTGATGCCAGTGCTACCAACTCAGGGGATGGTGGCAAGGTCGTAGCCTGGTCCGATAACTCAACGAACGTTGCCGGTAACATAACCGCCAACGGTGCCACAGGGGCAAATGGCGGCACCGTAGAAACCTCCGGCAAACAATCCCTTACCGTCACGGGAGATGTTACCGCCAGTGCCAGCAACGGCAATGCCGGAACCTGGCTGCTTAACAGTGATGGGATTACGGTCAAAACCGGTGAAACCGTCAGCGGAACAACACTGGCAACCGCACTGAACAGCGGTACCCATGTTCACCTGAAAACCACGACCAGCAATGGCGGTAATGGAACTATTACCCTCTCTGAAGTCATTGCCCTGGGTCAGGAAAGCACTGAAAAAGTGCGCCTTCACCTGGAGGCCGATAACCATCTCCACATCAACAGTACGATCGATGCCAACGAAAGCAGCAGTGGCCTTAATATCACCTTAACCGCAAAAAACACCACCCACATTGCCTCCAGTAGCTCCCTGAACAGCAAGGGGGGCAACCTCACCGTAAACACCCACAACTTGATCAATGACGGGTCAGCCAACCTGGGCGGTACGGGCAGTGCCGTGATTAACGTGGGTAATAACAGTTCGTTGACATCTAGCACCAACCGGATTGGAAATCTGATCAGTACCAGCCGCGTGACCCTTACCGGGAACAGCGCCGATGATGAGTTTGTCTTTAACAACGGCACCGCAACATTAACCGATACCAATGGAGTGGTCACCGTTAACAATCGATCCCTTAACTCGGCTGAGACTGTCACCTTTGGTACAGCCAACTACGATCAAGCCACTGGTATTATCACACGACACATATCTAACAACGGCATTCTAGAAGGCACTTCCGGTGATGACCAGTTTACCCTGGATAGCGATAGTACTGGAGATTATGTCAAAAGCCAGTCGGTTAAATTCCGGGGACTTGCCTCTGTCGATGCCAAAGAAGGGACTGCGGATACCGTTGTGGACTCAAAAGGGTCTGACTGGGCCATTAGCGGTCACCAGAGTGCCACCAGTAACGACGTCGATTTCTCCGGCATTGAATCCGTCACTACCGCCGCCAATGTCAGCGGCCAGAGCACCGACAGCCAGTGGGTCATAGAAGGCAGCCAGTCCGCCTCCAGCGACAATATCCGCTTTGATTTCACCGATACCGATACGGCCATCAGCAATGTCGGGCAACTGGTGAATAATACCAACGACAGCTTGACGGTGACTCTGGATGCAAACAGTAACCTGAGTGCCGCTGAGATGACTTTTAAAGATGCAGCCAGTTACGCAGGCACCGATGCAGCCGGTAAAACCGATACCGTCGTGGATGGCCGGGCTGCGCCAGACCAGAGCTGGGCAATCAATGACCTGGACAGCACCACCGCTTCCGGTATTCGTTTTGACCAGGTGGAAGAGGTACAGACCACCGGTACAGTCACCAACAACACCGGTAACGTTCTGGCGGCTGAAGTCACCAACACTCATCATGTAACTGCCGCCCTGCTGAACGGTGATGGATCCATTGCAGACCG
>NZ_JBLYZI010000155.1:0-9565 GCF_057680865.1 Endozoicomonas sp. Z74 | reverse complement strand
AACCTTCTCAAGCTTGATACTTCAGTGAAGGCTGGTATCAAGAACAAACGTAAAACCTGTGGCTGGGATGAAGACTATATGATGAAAGTGCTTGGGCTGATTGATTCTTGATCATGTTTTTGCCCTGCTCTTCATCGTCCTTGGGAACGGAGCGGCTTCTGGTGATCCAGATTCTTTTATCTTCCCGGGATATGTGGCGAACGACCATAAGTTGCTCCCCTGATTCCTCAACATCAACCTTTTTGCTGCCAACGATCACTTCAGTTTTTGTATTAACTGCACTGGGAATGGAGCCTAATACAAGCTTAAGTTTTGGCCGAGAAGGTCGTCTTTTTCCTGCATGTTCAGCTGCCTGGGCCGGATACTCGGTTTTTGAACCTGATTCTTCGTCACTGAACCCGGAGCTGATTTGCTCTTCTTGGGAGGAGCTGTCGCTTGCCTCTTCATTCAGGCTTTCCTCACCGGAACTGGAAAAAATACTTTCTTCGTTACTGTCATCCCCTGGCTCAAAAAAAATGCCGTCATCACTGTCGTCAAAACTGTCTGAAAGGAAAGCTGTTTGTGGGTTATGAGTGTCGCAGAGGCCTTCTTCTGAACTTTCTTCAGAGTCTGTTTCGCCCCAGAATATCGAGCTTTTATGGGGGTCAGGGCTCTGACTGGATTGGCTGGATAAAATATCACTGCTAATACCTGAGGACTGGGAGTCCGAATCATTGAACCACTCGGGTTCAGAAGATGGTTTGGAAGCAGGATTTAGCTGTTTTACCAAGTGCTCTTTCAAGGTTTTTCCTTGAGTATGACGGCTGGTTGGTTCCTCAGGGGAGGACAGGTTGGAAGCATCGGTTTTTTTCCCTTTTCGCGTCGCAAAGACGCCCTCTTCACCGCTTTTCTCTGTTTCTTTTGGTCTGGACACTATGTCATCAGCAGAAGATTTTGGGGGGATTCTGTCCATGAGTGTTTGCCTGAGAAGAGGTACCTATGGTCAATTTTCGGCAAATACTGCTGAATATAAAGTCAACGACTCCCGAGATATTGGCCATGGTTGTAGAGTGTGGTTGCCACCTGGCTTCTGAAGGAATTTGACCCAGATCAGTTTTTAACAGGAGTAATCGCTTCTTCTGAGCATGGAAGTTTGATCCTGATCATAAGAGCACTTTTTCACTGATAAAAGCCGGTTTTGGCCGGTTTTTTTATTGATATGAGTCAAGTTTTATTGAGCCCTGGCCGCTGACGCATATCAAACCGGGGAGCCGTCCTCTTCTGTAGCCTTGTTTTCGCTCACTTTTTCCAACTCGAGGCAAGGCTCCTCATGCTTCTTAAAACCAAGTTGTTTGGAAAGGTTTATCGCTTTTCCAGCATCAAAGAAGTACTCGCCAAGGCCAACGAAAAGCGTTCTGGCGACGTACTGGCGGGCATAGCCGCCGAATCAATTACCGAAATGGTGGCGGCCAAGGACATTCTGTCCCGAATGCTGCTTTCTGATCTCCGGAATAACCCGGTCGTACCTTATGAAGATGATGAGGTCACCCGGATTATCCAGGACGATGTCAACGAAAAAATTTACGACGAGATTAAAAACTGGACCGTAAGCGAGCTGCGTGAGTGGCTGCTGTCTTATGAGGTTCAAAGTGCCGAGATCCGTCGCATCAGCCGTGGCCTCACTTCCGAGATGATTGCCGCAGTGGCCAAGCTGATGACCAACGCTGACCTCATCTACGTTGCCAGCAAAATTGAAGTGCTGGCTACCTGCAATACCACCATTGGCCGTCGTGGCACACTGGCTGCACGTCTGCAGCCTAACCACACTACCGACGACGTGGACGGTATCCGTATTTCAACGCTGGAAGGACTGTCCTACGGGATTGGTGACGCAGTCATCGGTCTCAACCCTGTAGACGACACTACAGACAGTATTTACCGCTGTCTGCACCAGTTTGAAGAGATCAAGCAGAAGTTTGAGATCCCTACCCAGAACTGCGTCCTGGCCCATGTGCTGTCCCAGATGGAAGCGGTGGAACGGGGTGCTCCGGCGGACATGATTTTCCAGTCCATTGCCGGTTCCCAGAAAGGCAACGAGGCTTTTGGCTTTAATGCCGGTAACCTGGCCGATGCCCATGACATGATGCTGAAGCAGGGAACCTGCACCGGCCCTAATGTCATGTACTTCGAAACCGGTCAGGGATCTGAACTGTCTTCCGACGCTCACCACGGTGCCGACCAGGTGACCATGGAAGCCCGCTGCTACGGCTTTGCCCGTCGCTACAAGCCTTTCCTGGTTAACACCGTTGTCGGCTTTATCGGACCTGAATACCTGTACGACGGAAAACAGGTGATTCGTGCCGGCCTGGAAGATCATTTCATGGGTAAGTTGCATGGTCTGCCCATGGGGGTTGATGTCTGCTACACCAACCACATGAAGACCGACCAGAACGACAACGAATCCCTGATGACCCTGCTGACCGCTGCAGGCTGTACCTATTTCATGGGTATTCCCGCCGGTGATGACATCATGCTGATGTATCAGACCAGTGGTTACCACGATGTAGCCACCATGCGTGAGCTATTCAACAAGCGCCCGATTCCGGAATTTGAAGCCTGGTGTGAGCGCATGGGCATTATGGAAAACGGCCGCCTGACGCCAAAAGCGGGCGATGCCTCGATTTTCCTGAAGTAATGAGGGCTCACCATGATTTCTGAAAACGATTTAAAAGACCTGATCGGCAAAGTCCTCAAGGAAATCGACCTTAATGAGGGGGATAAGGAGGCGGTAACCCGCTCCGTTGCCAGCGAGGTTGTCAACAACACCGATGATGTCGCAGACAGTGATCTTAACGACATCACCGCGGTTGAAATGTCCGACTTCTTTGCAGTGGATAACGCTGAAAACGAAGCCGAATACATGAAGCTGAAGGCCAAAACCCCTGCCCGTCTGGGCATTGGCAAGGCCGGTCCCCGTTACAAGACCGAAACCATGCTGCGGTTCCGGGCTGACCATGCCGTGGCGATTGACTCTGTGTTCAACGAAGTCCCCCAGGACTTTGTGGATGAGATGAAGCTGTTGGCGGTGACTTCCTGCTGTGAAGACAAGGATATGTACGTCACCCGTCCGGACCTGGGTCGTATGATCTGTGAAGAAGACGCTGCCCGGATCCAGTCTGAGTGCCGTAAAGGTGCGGATGTCCAGATTGTGATAGCCGACGGTCTCTCTTCCAGTGCGATCTACGCCAACCTGAAGAACATTCTGCCTGCCCTGAAGCAGGGCCTGGAAGGCTATGGCCTGAGCGTAGGCGACACGGTGTTCATCAAGTTTGGCCGTGTGGGGGCTATGGATCACCTGACGGAACTGACCAGCAGTAAAGTCACCGTCATGCTGGTGGGTGAACGCCCGGGACTGGCCACAGGAGAGTCCATGGGTGCCTACATCACTTATGAAGGCAAGGTGGGGATGCCGGAAGCCGGTCGTACCGTAATCTCCAATATTCACCGTCGCGGAACACCTGCTGCTGAAGCCGGTGCGCACATTGCCAACATCGTCAAAAAGATGTTCGAGCAGAAATGCAGTGGCGTGGGCTTCCGTTTCTGATGGCTGGCGCAGCCTATAAAAGACAGGAGATGAATAATGAAAGGTGATCGTCTGGGCGCCAGCGTACTGGCGGTAAAAATGATCCCCAATGTGGATGCCAAAATGGCAGAGAAGCTGGGCATGCCCAAAGGCTACAAGAGCCTGGGCATTCTGACAGCGGACTGTGATGACGTGACCTACTGTGCACTGGATGAGGCCTGCAAAAATGCCGAAGTTCAGGTGTGCATGGGCAAGAGCTTCTATGGTGGTGCGGACAATGCCAACACCAGCCTGGCCGGTGAGGTCATTGGTATGCTGGCCGGTCCAAGCCCTGCAGAAGTTCGCAGTGGTTTGAACGTCGCTATCGACTTCATAGAAAACGAATACTCTTTCTACAGTGCCAACGAGGAAGACAGCGTCGCCTACTATGCCCAGTGCATTTCCCGTACGGGTCCTTTCCTGGCCGACATGGCAGGCATCAAGGAAGGCGAAGCCCTGGCTTATGTGATCGCTCCTCCCCTGGAGTCCATGTACGCCCTGGATGCGGCCATGAAAGCGGCGGATGTCACCCTGTGCGAACTGTTTGAGCCTCCTTCAGAAACGAACTTTGGTGGTGCCTTGCTGACCGGCAGCCAGTCTGCCTGTAAAGCCGCCTGCGATGCTTTTGCCGATGCGGTGAAATTTGTCGCGGCCAACCCCAAGCAATTCTGATCTGACCGGATGAAGGGGAGTATCAGGCAATGAACAGACAAGAGGCAGCAGGCTTTATTGAAACCTATGGCTACCTCCCGGCGGTGGAAGCGGCAGATGTCTGCCTGAAAACCGCCAATGTCAGTCTGGCCTCAAAGCAGAACTCCGGTGGTGGCCTGATCACCATCGTTATCCGGGGTGATGTGGGCGCGGTGAAGGCTGCCGTTGAGGCGGGCACTATGGCGGCAGATCGACTGGGTAAGGTGGTTTCTACCCATGTCATTGCCCGCCCGGCCCAGGAGCTTGATGCTCTGCTGGCTGGAGTTGCTGCCGGTGAGGATGCTGGCGCACAGGGGGCAGACACTCAGCCAGAGTCCACTGTTGAAAAGCGTGTTGAATCGCTTGTTGAACAGCCTTCCCAGCAGGAGCTGCCGGTTGAGAAGGCCAGTGAGCCAGAACAGGCAATCGCTGTCCCTGAGCCTTCTGCACTGCCCACAGCAGAAGAACTCAAGGCTCACAGAACCGTCGATTTGAGAAATATGGCCCGCCAGCTCCCCGGTTTCGGGATGAGCAAGCAGCAGATCAAGTTCGCCAAAAAGGCGGAGCTGATCAAGGCCATGATCGAATATCACCAGAGGGTGAAGTAAATTGGAACTTCTTGATAAAGACCTTGTTTCCATCCAGGAAGTCAGAAACCTGATTCGCCGGGCGAAAGAGGCCCAGCGGGTACTGGCGGGATACAGCCAGGCTCAGGTGGATGCCCTGGTGGAAGCCATGGCACGCACCGGCGAGGCCAATGCCAGCCGACTGGCAGAGATGGCAGTTGAAGAAACCGGCTTTGGCAAGGTGCAGGACAAAATCACCAAGAACCTGCTGGCCAGCAAGCATCTGGCAGCGTCGGTTCGCGACCTGAAAACCATTGGCATCATCGCAGAAGACAGTGCGAAAAAGATGCAGGAAGTGGCGGTACCTTATGGTGTAGTGGCCGGTCTGGTGCCGTCTACGAATCCAACGTCAACGGCCATCTATAAATCCATCATTGCCATCAAGGCCGGTAATGCGGTGGTTGTCAGCCCACACCCGTCAGCGCTGAAGTGCATCACTGAAACGGTCCGCCTGCTCAGGGAAACCCTGCAAAGCCTGGGGGCTCCCGCTGACCTGATTACGGTCATGAGCAAGCCGACCCTGCAGGGCACCAGTGAGCTGATGAAAAACCCGGAGACCGGCATCATCCTGGCCACGGGCGGTTCTGCCATGGTCAAGGCCGCATACAGTTCCGGTAACCCTGCTCTGGGCGTAGGTCCTGGCAATGTCCCTGCCTTTATTGAGCGGACTGCGGACATCAAAAAGGCAGTGTCTTACGTCCTGATGAGCAAGACCTTCGATAACGGAACGGTCTGTGCCTCTGAGCAGCATGTGGTGACTGAACATGTGATTGCCGATCAGGTGAAAGCCGAAATGATCGCCCAGGGAAGTTACTTCCTGAATGAAGCGGAAACCGCCCGGGTCGAGAAAGTGATTATTGGCCCAAGAGGCACCCTGAACGCGAAGATCGTGGGTAAGCCGGCGGTTGAGATTGCCCGGATGGCGGGGCTGGAAGTACCGGCTACTACCCGGGTGCTGGTGGCAGAACAGGGCCGTGAGTGCGTTGGCAAGAAGCATCCCTTCTCCTGGGAAAAACTCTCTCCCCTGCTGGGCTTTTACCGGACAGCGGATGCCCATGAGGCCTGCGAGCTTTGTCTGGAGTTGCTGAACTATGAAGGCGCCGGACACTCTCTGGCCATTCATACCCAGAACGATGAGCTGGTTCGCGAGTTTGCTTTGCAGAAGCCGGTGTCCCGGTTGGTGGTCAACACGCCGTCCACGCACGGAGCGGTGGGTGCAACCACTGGATTGCCCCCGGCGTTCACTCTGGGCTGCGGTGGTGTAGGTGGCTCTGCTACCTCCGACAATGTCACGCCACTGCACCTGTTTAACAAACGCTATGTGGCCTATGGCATCTGTGAACCACAGGCGTCAGCTAATGAAACGGCTCAGGCTGCCCCGGTGGTCTCTGAGCTGGATATTGAAGCAATCACCCGGCTGGTGATTGAACGACTGAAAGCACTTTGAGTGCTTCAGTCTTAAACCTCTTAACCACTGATTAACACATTAAAAACGTTTCCCCCGGACACCGGGGGGACACGATGGGAGTAAGAAACAATGGCTATCTCTAACGCTCTGGGAATGGTTGAAACCAAAGGTCTGGTTGGCGCAGTTGAAGCCGCAGACGCCATGGTCAAGGCCGCCAACGTAACTCTGGTGGGCAAAGAACAGATCGGCAGTGGCCTGGTGACCATCATGGTTCGTGGCGATGTTGGTGCTGTCAAAGCTGCCACTGATGCTGGTGCCGCCGCCGCTGAGCGTGTTGGTGAACTGGTTTCCGTACACGTGATTCCACGTCCTCACAGTGAAGTAGAAGTGATTCTGCCCCAGGCCAAAGCGGAGTAATTCCCGTTTTACGGATGAATAAAAAGCCGGGTTGTCCCGGCTTTTTTGACGAACTTTCAGCGTCCGGTGTGAGTGGCATTCCCCGCTCATGGCTGTTTGGGATAGTTGATCAATCCTGTGTGAGGTTAGGGTGTGAACACCAATGGTGGAATCCGCGTGAATGAAGATGTCCTGAAGCGGATTATTGATCAGGTCATTGTAGAGTGTGCTGCGGCAACACTGGCCGACAGCGGTAAAGAAATTCCCATAGAGGCCTCCGCCCGTCATGTGCATCTGTGCCAGCGGGATGTCGAAGCCCTGTTTGGTCCGGGTCATCAATTGACGCCCAAAAGAGAGCTTTCTCAGCCAGGGCAGTACCTGTGTGAAGAGCGGGTAACGGTGATCGGTCCGAAAGGCACCTTTGAAAAAGTCGCGGTGCTGGGGCCAGCCCGTCCGGAAAGCCAGGTGGAAATCTCCAGAACCGATGCCCGTCAGCTGGGCGTAAAGGCTCCTCTGAAAGAGTCCGGAGACATTGCCGGCAGCCCCGGTATTTTCCTGCACTCCGGGAAAGGCATGGTTCAGCTTGAGCGGGGCGTGATTATTGCCCGCAACCATATCCACATGACCCGCAGTGATGCCACCAGGCTGGGAGTGCAGGACAAGCAGGAAGTGGATGTTCATGTGGAAACCGATCGTCCGGTGACGTTCCATAAGGTGCTGGTGCGGGTAAAAGACAGCTTTTCCCTGGCCATGCACATCGATTTTGACGAGGCCAATGCCGTTGGTCTTCCCGCGAATGCCGTGGGTGAATTGATTACCCGCTGATCACTTCCAGGAACCTGTGGGACTTACGACCATGACTGAATTCAATACAGAACGGATCAGCGGCCTGATTCAGGCGGTAGAACATAGCCTGATTCATACCGGCAAGGTCAGTGATCCCGGGAAACTGGTGGTCGGTGTTGACCTTGGTACCGCCTATATTGTTCTGGTGGTTCTGGATCAGGACGGTCAGCCGGTGGCCACGGAAATGCAGTTTGCCCAGGTATTGAAAGATGGCCTGGTGGTGGACTATGTGGGTGCCCTCAACATTGTCAGAAGTCTCAGGGAAAAGCTTGAAGACCGCCTGCAGGTCAGCCTGGAAAAGGCGGCCATTGCCATGCCTTCCAACACACCGGAGTCCGTCTGCAAAACCCACCGGTATGTGGTGGAGGGCGCCGGGATGGAAGTGGTGAATATGCTGGATGAACCCACCGCGGCCAACCGGGTGCTGGGGATTCGCAACGGGGCGGTGGTGGATATTGGTGGTGGCACCACCGGATTGTCGATTTTCAGGGACGGTGAAGTGATTTATACCGCCGACGAAGCCACGGGTGGTACTCATCTTACCCTGGTGCTGGCAGGGCACTTCAAATCCAGCTTTGAAGAAGCGGAAGCGCACAAGAAAGAGGCGGCCAACCATCGTGATGTGGTGGCTATTGTCCGGCCGGTGATTGAAAAAATGGGTTCCATTGTCCGTGACCATATTCAGGGTTACGACGTAAACGACATCTATCTGGTAGGGGGAACCACCTGCCTGCCGGAATTTGAACAGATTGTGGAAAAACAGACCGGCATTCCCACCCATAAACCCGGCAATCCTTTTCTTGTCACGCCTCTGGGCATTGCCATCAGCGCTATGGAAGCCATTAGTGAACAAGTGGGCACTGAATGTAAGGAGAACGTGTCATGAATACTGAGGCCCTGGTGGAACAGATTGCCAGGCGGGTGATGGAGCAGCTGCTGGCTCATCAGAGCGGTCAGCAGGCAGCCATTAAGACCGAATCGGTTCTGGTGGTGGGTGAGTGCAGTGATCGCCAACAGTTGCAGCAGAAGATGGGTGATGGTTTCTCTTTCACCTACACAGCCGACAGTGCGGATGGGGAGAAGGTGGATCCGGCCGGTTTCGACCATATCCTCCTGGCAAGCCTGCCCAACAGCCTGCTATCGGCCCTGGCCATCGGTCTGGAAAGAGGCACTGAAGGTTGTGTGATGGTGGAGTCCCTGCTGGCGGGCAGAACAGTTCATATTCTGGAAGAAGGGATTGTTTATCGCCGCTACCGGAAAACCGCCAAGCCTGCTTTTTATCAGGTCTTCCAGCAGAAAGAGGAGACCCTGTGCTCCTTTGGCATGGAGGTAGTGGCGCTGGACAACCTGGCCCGCGTGATGTCGGGTGAACGACAGCCGGAAAGCCCCTCTCCAGAGAAGACTTCCGTCAACGAGGTGGTTTATCAGGTGGGAGCGCCTTTCGGGAAAGGAACTCCGAATAAGCCTGAAAATAAAGGCGCTTTCATCCTGGACCAGCGAGTGGTTGGGGAAAAAGACCTGCGGGCCTGCTATGAACAGGGCTATCGGAGGATCCAGTTGTCAGATCGAGCCCTGGTGACGCCCCTGGCAAAAGACTTCGTTCGTATGAAAGAGGATCTGGAGCTGACAGCCGGTTGAATGACTTTTGGCTCATTGTGAATAGACCGGAGGCTCCAAGGCTTCCGGTTTACTGGTTTCAACCGGTTCTCCTTCTCCAGGCCTCCACCATGGAAGACAGTGATTATTCGAAGTCATGGCAATATCGACCCACATTTCAATAATTCTAAGTTCCCGCTCTGATGCCTGGCTGTCGGTATGAAAGAGAGCAAACAGTATCGGAATAACACTGCTTCTGAAAAGAGGGTCATCAGCTGCATTAGTTCAGATCTGATCTGACAATTCCCTCTTCAAAAAAGGGAAGGGTTACCGATTTAGATAGAGGGTGAAATCACTGAAATCTAAATCGTAAAAAGGTAACCCTTATGATTCATACTAATC
>NZ_JBLYZI010000154.1:0-9637 GCF_057680865.1 Endozoicomonas sp. Z74 | reverse complement strand
AAGAACGCCAATGGAAACTCTGATAGATGGCAAAGAGATCTGGAAGGAAAAATTTGTAGCCTGAATTTGACCTGACAGACACCCTCTGAAAAATCGGTGACTGTCAGATCAGGTCTGAACTACTACACTTTATCTCTGTTCCCCTGTTTCATATAAAAAGTCTGGTCGTCAAGTCTTTCGTAGCGCTGCTTCAGGGCGGCTGATTTCTGTTTCAAGAATGCTTTGCGACTTTGTTCTCTCCTGATTCTGCCGGAGCTGCTTGCGGTGGCCTTATCTTTGGCAAAGTCCAGGGCTATTTTGGGCCGTCCTCCTTTTCTCCGCACTCTGTTGCCTTGAGCGGCTCTTTGTTCCGCTTTTTCATGGTTTTTCTGGGCCTGTACCTTCAGCTTTTTTTCTTCGGCCTGAACATCGCTAAGCTGTCGTTCAACAGCCAGGCGATATTGCTGCCGGAGTGCTTCATATTCATCGTAGCCCCCGGCATACTGATGCAGCCCTGTAGCGTTGAGCTCCCAGATATGTTCCATTTGCCGCAGCAGTAACCGGTCATGACTGATCAGTAAGATAGCCCCATCATATTGCTCTATTTGTTGTGTTAACCAGCACTTACCCTTCATGTCCAGATGGTTGGAAGGTTCATCAAGAATCAATAAATCAACACTGGTACGAAAGAGTTTCCAGAGTTGCAGGCGCACTAACTGCCCTCCACTAAGCTCCCGGCACGGCATATGCGCATTGTTTGGCAGGCCCAGTTCGAAAAGCAGGGTCGACAGCTGGTGTTTCAACGACCAGTCATTGCCAATAATGTCGAACCAGTGTTGATCAGAACAGCCTGACTCCACCTGCTCCAGGGCCTCAATAATGCCTTCGATTTTCAGATACTGTGCCAGGCTGAGGGAGTTATCGATCAGGTCCGGTGATAGCTGTAAAAAACACTGGGTGCTGGCGTTGAGGGACACGGAACCAGCACTGGGTGGCTGCTGTTTTGTCAGAATAGAGGTCAGTATTGATTTGCCCGCACCATTGCGCCCTATAAGGCCAGTCCGTTGCGACCTGAGTGTGCAGGATATATCTTCGAATAAAAACTCACCGTTGTTGAACTGATAATAGAGATTGTTTGCTTGCAGTATTGGCATTCTTGCCTCCCGTGCAAACAGGGGGGCAGGAGCAGCTCAAAGAATCAATAAGTCAGGTAGCTGACAGATAATCCAGTAAAAAGAAGATGATTCAGTATTGCAAAACGATTGAGCAATAATCGCAAAAGCTACGCCCACTAACCCTGTTGATCCAAATTAAATACTCATTAATGGATGCAGGTGTTAGTTGTTCATCAGGCATAGCCTCCTTGGAGAGATGAAAAGATGGGGCATTATTGTAATCAGGTAAAAAGCTATTTTGCAAACCTGCATGACTCTGTCTCCGTTTCCTTAACAAGCGGGACAGCTGGTCTGTACACGCTTGCCTCTGGGAAAGCTTGACAGAAAGTGCAGTGGGGATAGACTATATACTGTACATAAATACAGTATATAGTGATCGTTATGAGGGCAACCCCGAAACCCCTTCAGTGCAGCCTTAATACCGTGGATTACCCCTTCTACCAGAGCCCGGCTGCCTGTGGCTTTCCGAGTCCGGCGGCGGATTATCTGGAAGAGCGGCTGTCTCTGGACCAGCTGCTGATTGAGCATCCGGCCGCTACGTTTTTTGCCCGCGCCCAGGGATGTTCCATGACCGGTGCAGGTATTCACGATGGTGATCTGCTGATTATTGACCGCTCCCTGAAGGCTCGCAGTGGCGATGTCATTATCGCCCTGTTGGATGGAGAGCTATTGATCAAACGCCTGAGGCTGAAGGCAGAGGGTGTCAGTCTCCACTCAGAGCACCCGGATTACTCACCTATACAGCTGGCCAGTGAGCAGAGCCTGGATATCTGGGGAGTGGTTACCCAGGTGATTCATGGACTTCGATAACCGTCAGGAAGTAGAAAGACCATGAGTACGGCCATTGCTCTCTGTGACGCCAATTCGTTTTACTGTTCCTGTGAGCGGGTGTTCAATCCCGAACTCCGGCAAATACCCCTGGGGGTATTAAGCAATAACGATGGTTGCATTGTGGCCCGAACCCCCGAAATCAAGGCTCTGGGTGTTGCCATGGGAGCGCCGGCCTTCAAGGTTCGGGGTCTGGTGGAGCAGGGCGCTGTTGTCCTGAAAAGCTCCAATTACAGCCTTTATGGCGATATGTCTGCCCGCTTTATGTCGGTTCTGGAGCAATTCAGCCCCCAGGTGGAGATCTATTCCATTGATGAAGCTTTTGTTGACTTGAGTGCTGTTGCTGCTGATGAACGTTTGAGCATTGGCCGGGCGATGCAGGAAAGGGTGCGACAGTGGACAGGCCTTCCCATCGGGGTGGGGATTGCCGGTACCCGGACCCTGGCAAAACTGGCGAACCATGCGGCCAAAAAATACCCTGCCACCGGTGGGGTTGTGGATCTGAGTGATCCTGACCGACAGCAACGGCTGATGGCGATTACTCCGGTATCAGATATTTGGGGAGTGGGGCGCCGGATTGCCCGGGCTCTGGAAAAGCAGGGCATTCACACGGCGGAGGATCTGGTCAACTGTCCCCGGGGCTGGGTTCGCAAGCAGTTCTCCGTGGTACTGGAGCGGACGGTGTGTGAACTCCAGGGGGAAAATGCTCTGGAGCCGGAGGATTCCGCAGCCATTAACAAGCACCAGATTGTCTGTTCAAGAAGCTTTGGCCACCGGGTGACCCGCAGGGAGGAGTTGCACTCGGCCCTGGCCTGTTTTATCAGCCGCGCCTGCGAGAAGCTTCGGCAACAGAACCAGTTTGCCAGAGAGGCTGTACTGTTTATCCGTACGGACCCGTTTCGACGGGAGCTGGCCCAGGACAGCCAGAGTATCCGGATAGCGACACCGGCTCCGGTCAACGACACCCGCCCATGGCTTCAGCAGCTTTCCGGTGCCCTGGACCGTATCTATCAGGAAGGGCATGAATATAAGAAAGCAGGGGTGATGCTGATGGAGTTATGCCAGCCGGACAGCTTTCAGGGAGATCTGCTGATGGCGGACCATACACCGGAGTCCCATGGGATGATGAAAGTGCTGGATACCATTAACCAGCGGTTTGGGAGTAATACCCTGAGACCGGCATCTGTCGGTTTTACTCCAGGTCGCTGGCATATGAACCAGCAGCATTTAAGCCCGTGCTATACCACCCGCTGGCCAGATATTATGACGGTCCATGCCCGCTAGGAGCCAGGCAGACGTTCTTTTGCTGGAGTGTTTGAAGCGTTTTTTGAACATTCTTTTTGAACATAGTGGTGAACATGGCGGGTAAATTTGTCGTGTCGACTGACTGGGCTGCTCCACCAGTGTATGGCGGGTAATTCGATGATTTTGCCAAGGTGTCGGGGAGTGCGGCACCATTTGCCAATACGGGGCAGGGGGTCGCCCTTGATCAGATAATGGGTGATCCGGTCAGTGGCAATCCTTCGGTTGCTTTCAGAAATTCCGGCCAGGGCAGCATGGCCCAGTTCTGCACTGCAAAAACAGAGGGCAGCGAGCGGTTCCGTTTGACTGAGGGCAGCAAAGCAGGCTTCACCGCCCCCTTTGGAATGGCCGGACACCACCAGCCGGTGAGATTGGAAGTCCGCTCTGTTATCCATTTCCATGAGGACACAGGCCGTTAGATCCCGTGCCTGCCGGTATGAATCGGGCAGTGATTTGGCAAAGGCGTTTTGAAAGTTGGCCAGCCATTGTCGATCAGAATAGTCACTGTTAAGAAAAGAACGACGGAGCAGCTCTCCAGGGTATTCCCCCGCCGATGTGCCTCCGAAGACCAGCCGGACTTCGCCGTTTTCCGGGTGGTGGAACAGATAGGCGATCAGCCCGGTTTTCCGGTCAAATAGAAACCCTTCCTGTTCCCTGGTGGTCAAGCCTGTTGCTTCTCCAGCTTTGGCCGCAAGATCGCAGGCCAGACTCCAGGAACCCGGCGGAATAGAGTCATCGCCTGCCAGAGAATGAGCAACATTGTTCACCCTTTCAATGGAGCGGTGATAGGGGTAGGCGGCCAACTCGGCATTTTCAGCCAGGTGAAAAAGACAGGATCGCTCGATGGGGGCTGGGGCACAGCGGCTTTCAGTATTCATTGTTTTATCCATAACAGCCCTTATACCGGCCTCATCCGGGAAAGTGACCTTCAGTGTAACCTATCGACTTTTTAGAAGGTAAAGATCAAGTATTTTTAATTTATATTGATTCTCTTTTACATTAACCTCGGCTCAGGAGCCTGTCGGACTTATGCTTTCGAGCATAAAATTCAGTAGAACGAGTCAAATTTTCCGATGGATTCGTGCGAATAGCCGGTCTATTTAATCGAATTCATCGAGACAGTCTTGAACCGCTCATGGCTGCGGCCGTTCTTTCTGGATTTTAGGCCGAAATTGTCGTAAGTCCGACAGACTCCTCTGTACTGGGGGGAGAGAATAATGACAACCTGGAAAAACACGGCCAAAGGCTATGGCCGGATCAGTATTGCCGTGCACTGGCTGAGTGCGCTGACGGTTTTTTCATTGTTTGGTGTGGGCCTGTATATGATGTCGCTGTCGTATTATGACCCGCTCTATCGTACCTTGCCGTTCTGGCATAAGAGCTTTGGGCTGGCCCTTTTGATACTGACTATCATCCGGCTGCTCTGGAAGGTGAGCAACCCGAAACCCCGGCCTTTACCCAATCATTCAAAGACCACTGTGTGGCTGGCAACGCTGGGACACTATGCCCTCTATCTGTTGATGCTGATCATTATGGTCAGCGGTTATCTGATCAGTACTGCGGATGGGCGCTCCATTGCCTTTTTTGGCTGGTTTGAAGTACCGGCCCTGATAACGGGTATTGAGGGGCAGGAAGATATTGCCGGGCTGGTTCACTTCTACCTGGCCTGGGCGCTGGTGATTCTGGCAGCCGGTCATGGCCTGGCCGCCATCAAGCACCATGCAGTGGATAAAGACGACACCTTGAGACGAATGATAACAAGCGGGGAGTGAACACCTTGAAAGCGTCAAAAAAGACTACAACAAAAAAGAGCATAAAAATGAAAGCGATCAAAAACACATTGGCTGCAGGTATTCTTGCTGCAGGTACTCTGGGGGCCTCATTGTCTGCCATGGCTGCGGACTATGTGATCGACACCAAAGGTGCCCATGCCTTTGTCAACTTTAAAGTCAGTCACCTGGGGTACAGCTGGGTTCATGGCAATTTTACGGATTTCAAAGGCAGTTTTACGTTTGATGAGCAGAACCCATCCCGCTCGAAAGTGGATGTGGTGATCAATACGGCTTCAGTGAATAGCAGCCATGCTGAGCGGGATAAACACCTGCGGGGCAAGGACTTCCTGAATACCGGCAAGTTCCCGGAAGCCCGTTTTGTCAGTACCCGGGTAGAAGACAATGGTGGCGACAACGCCAAAATCTACGGCCAGTTGACCTTGAAGGGGATTACCAAAGATGTGGTGATCGATGCGGTCAAAATTGGTGAAGGGAAGGACCCATGGGGTGGGCACCGGGCAGGGTTTACCGGTACCACCAGCATCAGTCTGGCGGATTTCAATATGATGGATCTGGGACCCGCGTCGGCCAAAGCCTACCTGACGCTTGAAGTGGAAGGCATCCGGCAGTAAATCTGTTCGATAATGCAATATAGCTGCTGTTTTGATTTAGGAGGCTATTAGAAGGCCCGGCTTATGTGCCGGGTTTTTTTATGGCTGGCGAAAAATGATGGATGTATCACACGTACATCAGAGTTTAAATCCAAGGAGCTTCACTTCACGTAGAAGGTGATATTTGAGGGTTAAGAAAAAAGAAACCCGCGCTTCTGGGGGAAGAAGGACACGGGCTAAGACCATTAGGAGTGAAACATAGGTACACAATCCAAGTACCAAGGTCATTTCTGACCCAGGCTGAAGTGATCGTAGGGGGAAGTCGATCAAATCAGCATCGTAATTATGGTTCAGAACCGGAAACCGTCCACCGGGAATTAAGAATGATTTCGAATAAAAAAGACTGAAAGAAGAAGGTTATAGCCCAGTTTCCAGGAAGTGGGTGATGGCTTCGATCAGTGGGTTGAAAATTGATCCCTGCCGGAACAATCATCCTGCTGCCCGGGAAGCTCCGGGGGCGGAGTGGACTCTGTATTCTGATCAGCATCCATAGCCCCGGCCTTCTGCAGTTCCTGAATTTGCTGGGAGGACATATAAAAGTCTGCCTCTTCTCCTTCAAGCACTCCATGGCCATGCCAGGGCAGCAGGCGGTAATCCGAGTGGTGTGTGTAGTCCAGAAAGGGGTATTTGATGATCTGGAAATAGGGGGAGTAATCAAAGTCACTGGGGGTACAGAGCTTTGGGTTTCTTTGGAACAGCTGCACTGCTTCTCCGCTGTTCTGTTTGACCAGGGGCAGTATTGGGAAATGAATAAAGCTGAAGGCTTCAGCAATCATACTGGAACAGACGGTTTTGGTTTCCTGGCCGGGGGAATGGTGAAACAGGGATGACCCCATTTTTTTGGGTAATATAAAGTAGGGAAAAAAGAATCGGGCCAGATCCAGGATCTGGCGGACATTGTAATCCATGCCCAGGCGGCTGACCGCATAATGAATGACTTTCTGGCTGTCACCGTAACTGAGCCCGTTAGGCCGACAGATACGGATATGGTCTTCTTCATAACGGCTAAGGGGGTGAACAACAGTGCCGATACCCAGTTCGCTCTCAATGATCAGCTGTTCATCGGGGGAGCCGTCATAGGATTCACTGACGGTCTGCCTCAGGCGGTTATCTTCAATGTCGTGGAGTCGGCCGATGTACAGCATGGCATGAGACCATGGGCTCTGGGTGGTTTTTTTGATCACTTCGCTGACCCGCGAGCGCCCCTCTACCAGAAGCACGTCACAGGGTTTGACTTCATGACGGATTCTTTCAAAATCACACAGTGGGCTGGTTTTTTCCCGGGTATCCTGCATCAGCCAATGAGTGAGCCATCCGGCCAATGTTGAGAACAGTTGCATCGCTCCATCCCTGGGCTTATTTCTTATTACCTTATAGTAGCATCTATACAGTTTCTGATTATTAATCGGGATATAAAACTCCGGGTGAAGCAACCTATAATCGCGGCATTACAGAATAACAGTGGAGATGGTTATGGCAGGAAAAGACCCGAACAACAAAAAGGCAGAAAAGCCGGTACCGGGGAATATTGCCCAGGCCCTGAAAGGATTGAGCAGGAAAAAAGGGTTGCCACCGGTCCATGAGTGGAACCCTCCGTTCTGTGGTGATATTGATATGCAAATCGCCCGGGATGGTCGCTGGTATTACAACGGCTCACCCATTGGTCGGGAATCCATGGTGAAGCTGTTCTCAACCGTACTGCGCCATGATGACGATGGCTGCTATTACCTGGTTACGCCAGTGGAAAAAGTACGGATTCAGGTGGAGGACGCTCCTTTTGTGATTGTGCAGGCCAGTGTCCGGGAAGGGGCCTCTGGTCGTGAATACCTGTTTACCACCAATGTGGGGGATGAAGTGGTTCTGGATGAAGAGCATCCACTGAGTGTGGCCACAGACTCGGAAACCGGAGAGCCTGCCCCTTATATCCGGGTCAGAGACCGGCTGGATGCCTTGATTCACCGGAATGTTTTTTATCAACTGGTGGAAGAGGCGGAAGCGCTGGGCGGTGATGGTCAACTTGAATTGCAAATCATCAGCCAGGGTAAGGCCTATTCCCTGGGAAGGGTTGAAGAGTAATCATGGGAAGTTCCCACGGACGAATTCCGGTCATTATTGATACCGACCCGGGAATTGATGACGCGGTGGCCCTGCTGTTGGCCATGGCCTCACCGGAAATAGAGGTGCTGGGAATCACCGCCGTGGCGGGAAATGTTCCTCTCCCGGTGGCGGTGGACAACGCGTTAAGCCTGGTTGAGCTGGCTGGGCATACGGTGCCTGTATACGCTGGCTGTGCAAGACCTCTGGTCAATCAACTCCAGACAGCAGGTGAGGAGATTCATGGTAGTACAGGGTTGGGCAATGACTGGCCTGCGCCTGCAACCGCCGCTCAGCCCCAGCACGGGGTGGATTATCTGATTGAGCAATGTCTCAGGTACAAAGACAATCCATTAACGATCTGTGCACTGGGGCCTCTGACCAATCTGGCTATGGCTCTGGTTAAATGCCCCGAGATCACCCAGGGTATTCAGCGGGTTCTGGTCATGGGTGGAGCCTTGAGGGTGAAAGGCAATTATACCGATGCTGCAGAGTTTAATATGCATACGGACCCCCATGCTGCTCATGTGGTTTTTAACTCCGGCGTGCTTATAGAGCTATACCCCCTCGACCTGACTGAGCATGCAGTGATTTCCCATCACTGGCTGGAAGGGCTGAAAACTCATCGGGTCGGTAGAGCGATTGTAGACATGCTCCATTTTTATCACCGTGGGGAAGGAGGTCGGCTCCATGACCCCTGTGTGATTGCCGGGTTGTTGCAACCGGAACTCTATGACAGTGAAACCTGCCAGGTGGACATTGAAATCTGGAACCGTCAGAGGCAGGGGGAAACCATGGCTGCTTTTGGCGGGAGGGGGAATGTCAGGGCACGCATCTCAAAATGCCCTGATGATTTTTTCGAATTTTTGCAGCAACGCCTGGCCCTGCTGGATAAGCAGGGCTAAGTATGACATATGTAGGACATTGGCTATGCAAGCTGTAATCTTTTTCTATTGTTGTATTTTTGTGATCCAGTTCTCTTGCACTTGCCTATCCCCTTCGATTTAATACCGCTGTCTTATATTTGAGCAGTAGCTGTCACTCTATACCCAAAGGATTTCAAGTTGCTACGCGGCGGCAAAAGAGCGAACCCCAGGAGCTTAGATGAACTAAGTGACTGGGGTGGGCGATTGCAGCCAACAACGTAGCAACTTGAAAGGCGATGGGTATAAATGATAAGAAATGGCTGACTGCACTGATGCATCAAGGAGTATGATTCCAGTGGATGGAATGTCCTGCCAGGAGACAGCGGTGGGCTGTCTGGTGATGATGGCCCGTTTTCACGGTTTGGCGGCGCAGCCGGAGCAGCTTCGTCATCAATTTGGAAATGTGCCGTCTGCAAACGGCAACAGCAACGATGGCGAGCCGTCGGAATCGTCTTTCGATCAACCCCTGAATGATATTGACCTGCTACGAGCCGCCCGGTTTCTGAAACTGAAGGCCCGTAAGGTGTCCGTGGATCTGGCGGATGCCGACGCTCTGCAAAATCTCCCCCTGCCTGCCATAGGTCGATCTGTGGATGGGCACTGTTTTATTCTGGCACGTGTTCAGGAAGGCAAGGCGCTGATCCAGAACCCCCAGACCGGCAAACCGGAAACGGTAACACTTGAGGCATTGTCAGAAGCGGCCACCGGTGATCTGTTTTTGATGACCAAACGTTCTGTATTGCCAGAAGCATTGACCCGGTTTGACTTCAGCTGGTTTATACCGGCCATGCTCAAGCATAAAAAGTTGCTCTATGAAGTACTGCTGGCGTCGTTTTTTATTCAACTGTTCGCCCTGATTACGCCGCTGTTCTTTCAGGTGATTATCGACA
>NZ_JBLYZI010000153.1:0-9644 GCF_057680865.1 Endozoicomonas sp. Z74 | reverse complement strand
TGGGATAATGCGGCTATGGAATCGTTTTTTAGTCGACTCAAAGTTGAGTTGGTTTATGCGGAGCGGTTTCAAACACTTGATCAGGCCCGATCCAGTATCTTCGAGTACATCGAAATGTTCTATAACAGAACTCGACGTCACTCAGCACTGGGTTATCTTAGCCCTGCTAAGTTTGAAGAAGTAAATCAACAATAGGTGTCCACTTTTAGTGGGTAACACCAGATCCAGACCGAAGGAGATATCTGGGAATTTACCGGTAAAACGGCTGCGCCCTGGGAGATAGAGCCTCTAGATCTGGCGGTGTCTGGTCAGTTAACAATGGGCAACGGGAAGGAGGGCAAATACGGTGCTCTGTCAGCCAGGGTCCGCTGGAATAATATCGAACTCACGGTCTTTTATAATTACAACACCCGTTATAACGCCTATGGCATCATATGGGGTGCCTTAACCGGCAAGATCGAGAGCAAAAAAGTAAAGGGTGATTGGCACCAGGTTGCTACCCTGACGTTTAAAGAAAGTATCACACTGGGTGAGATGGTTGAGCAGATGGTGGCCTGGGCCACCGGCACTTCCTTTGGGTTATCGGCCCCCTGGGATTTATTGAACAAGGTCAGTCTGGGTAATTTGTCCCTCTGCTATGACTTCACTTCAGAGACGGTGAGTTTTGATGTCGCTATCAGCACCGTCAATCTCGGTATCGCAAAAGTTGAAGGCATATCTATTGTTTATGGACCTGAAAAAGGGAAAACAGAAAAGAGTGTTCGGGTCAATCTGAAGGGCGCGTTCCTGTGGAAGAACCCGGCGGAACAGAAAGAGCCTTTATCCTGGGATGCTGCCAAACCGGAAACCACTCCGGCACCTCCGGGCCAGGGTAATAAATACCTGGATGTACAGATGCTGGCCATGGGCCAGCACGTCTTGCTAAACAACGGTGAGCCAGTAGAGAGTATCCAGAAAGCCATCAACCAAATGGCGGAGCTGCCGGACACCGAGCCGGGGCAGCTTCCAGCGGTAACATTCAGTGCCGACAGTTCCTGGCTGTTTGGTGCGGACCTTGGCATTCTGCGGCTGGAGGACAGCAATAAGAAGAAACGTCGACATACGGCGGGTGTCCAGTTGTCAGAAGCAGCCAAAGCCGCTTACATGCTGACCGTACAGGCTATTTTCAATGACCCTCAGCTTTATGGCCTGAGAGTGGCGCTGGCGGGCAAGCCTGCCAAGGTTTTTGCGGGGCTGGATTTTGAAATCCGTTACCAGAGGATCAGTGATGGGTTGGGGGTGTACCAGGTTGACTTAACCCTGCCTGCCGCCATGCGACGCTTTGACGTTGGTGCTTACTCCCTGACCCTGCCAAGTCTGTTTGTGGAAGTGTATACCAACGGCGATTTCAAGGTTGACCTGGGTTTTCCATGGCAGGAGGATTTTTCCCGCTCCTTCTCCGTTGAGGCCATTGTTCCTCCCGGTATTCCATTGGTTGGGTCCGGAGGTCTCTATTTTGGCAAGCTGTCCAGTGACACCAGTCATGAGGTGCCCGTTGTCACCAATGGCACTTTTAACCCTGTGCTGGTTTTTGGTTTGGGGATGCAGCTTGGCCTGGGGAAATCCATTAATGCGGGGATCTTAAAGGCCGGGTTCAGCTTAACCGTTATTGGCATTGTTGAAGGCCTGTTGGCAAAATGGAACCCTTATCAGCCAGCCCTGATCGGCGAAGGAGGCAGTAATCAGCTACAGGGCGAGTATTATTTCCGTTTGCGGGGGGCGTTGGGCATTGAAGGCAAAGTCTACGGCAAAATAGATTTTGTGGTGATTAAGGCGAGTGTGAATGTCGGGGTCAAGCTACTGCTGCAGGCTGATTATAAAGCCTACGAATCCATGGCTATCTCGGTGATTGCTTCGGTTCATGCTTCGGCCAGCGTTAAGATTGTCTTTGTTAAAGTACACTTCAGTTTTTCTACCAAGATCAAAGAAACATTCACTATTGAAAACAGCGGTAAAGCCCCCTGGACGATAGAAAAAAAACAATCAAAAGGTTTGCTCTATAAAACACCGGATGAACGCCTTTGGGACTTGCAGCTGAAGAAGCTGAAGAGTGCCAGAAAAGCCCGGTATATCACATTAAACTGGTCCAATTTAAAATCAGCTGAATCATTGATTCCCCTGCAAGGGTATATCAGTACTGGCCTGAGTATTGCCGGTGACCTGGCTTATGGTGACCCAGGCCGTCAGCTTTCCTGTTACTCCCTGTTGCTGTTTATCGACTCCATACCGCCTGCGGATCACAGTGATTCCAGTAGCTTGTTGAAGGCAACAGCCCGTGAACAGCAGGACTCCTCGTTTGAAGTTTTATGCAAGGAGGTGTTCCGATGGCTGGTTGCTGCGATTCAGGGACGTCAACTGACGTCTGATCAGGTGGATGAAGTCATTGTCACGGAAGAAGAGTTAAAAGCCATTGAGGCAAGGTTGGTGGTCACATCGGACAACCCGACGCCCCTCAGTGCCAGGGAGGCAGAAACCTTTCTGAAAGAACGGTTTGTCTTCACCGTGGAAACCGTAACCGGTGATGACCAGGGGCGAGATGAAGTGGCAGCCACTGTGTTTCCTGTTCCGGGTGGCCTGGAGCTGGATATCCCTGCTTATGGTGATGACTATGGGGGCTACAACTATACATTTGAAGATTATAACGACATTGATGGTCATTATTTGCATGCCCTTAATGCCTATTTTGCCGATTTGCAGGTTGAGGTTGAAGGTGAACAAGAAGAGAGTGCGCGTATTCAGTTAGCCAATAGCCGGTTATCCATGTCCAGCTATATTTTTGGTGATTACTTTCTGTTAATTGCCCGGCAGATGGTTCAAAGTGCCCTTTCTGGATTGCGTGACTTCAAATACATCATTCAAGACCAGGAGACCTTGCAGGATATTGCTGACTGGGTGAATCGTACGGGAAAACTGGAAGAACGGTTTACCATTAACGACTTACTGGCTGCCAACCCGGTACACATACTGAATACCGGGCAGGTGGTTAATGTTGGTTATGGGTATACGACCTCTTCATCGGAGAGTTTTGATGGACTTGCCGGAGGGGTATTTGCTGGCCAGTTCAGCGCTTATGATTTGCTGGCCTGTAATCTGGGCAATGAAAATATGATTCAGGCTGGTGAGGTCATCACTTTCCGTGATGAACCTGATTACATTACCCAGTACGGTGATACCGTATCCGATATTCTGCTTCATTATTCTTCAGAGCCAGGCGTTGAAGGTTCCCTGACACTGCTGGATTTCATTAATTACTCCAATATAATGAGCCTCAGTCTGTTCAGGGCCGGTCAGCCTCTGGAATTGCCTGTTATAAAATACCAGACACCATCTCTCTGCAGTTTTTCCGCGATTGCCCGTATGCCCATTTATCAGGGTAAATTCAACCTCAGCGTACTTGGTTTGCTCAACGGTGGGTATGATATTCTGCAGGCGGGGCAACTTATTCAATATCCTGGCAAAAAGGCATATCGGATACAGGACGGTGATTTACTGATCAATATCGCTACTGAACTTGGGCTGACACTGTTTGACCTGGTTGAGCATGTTGTCGATCAGGACATCATCAGGCCGTTAGCCGCCTTATTCCTTCCTCCTTATGGATACACGGTACAACAGGGTGACAGCTTTAAAACCATAGCCGACGGTTATGGCGTATCCTTTGAGCTGCTGGCTCAGAGTAACGCCCATAAAAATTATCTGTTTGATACCTCTGAGCAATATCTGAATCTGCCCCATTTACCCCAGTTTAAAGTCGGGGAGCTGATCAGAGAGATGCAACACACGCTGAGTCTGCATCATCTGTCCGGTATGGCATCACGCTACTACCTCAACGGGTTATCACTGCCGACCGCCGGGATTGAGCCCAGACATCCGGGGATGTGGGTGGGTCAGGATTTAACCTTCAGGGAAGGGCTTGAAACCGCCGGTCTGTATGCCTTGACGGGGCAACAATTTCCACTGCCTGACAAGCTTCAGGAGAGTGTGGATGATCCTTTCACGATCATACTAAAAGCGTCTGACCAGCTCCCATGGCTTACTTTTGCCGGTGAAAATCCTTCAGAAACCACTATCAAGGTTGTATCAGGATCTTACGAATATCGGCAAATTCAGGCGGTGAGCGCCTATGGGAAATCGACAGTGTTACCCACTGACAGTGACATTGGGGCGAGGAACATGGCCTCAATCACTTCTCCCTCTTACTCACTGGCAAGCAGCAAAGTATGGCAGGCAGCGGGAGACGTGGCTTTATCTTATGGTGAAAAACCGGAAGGCATACCCTCGCTTTCGTTGTGGGAAATTCCCGGTGATATGATCAACCTGCCAGACGCCCAGCGGGCGTTCTCGCCCTGCTTCAAACCGCAATTAAGCTATTTTGATGAAGCATCAGGGGCTACTTTAACAGAGGATCTTAATTATTATTCCTGGGCCACAACCCTGGGTTTTTCCATCAAACGGGTGCCGGAGTATGAATTCAGCCCCTCAACCAAAGACACTTATGAAATTGTGGGGGCTTCTGGAAACGATATCCTGATGATGGCCCGACTGATTGAGCAGGTCCGCTCCGTCGGAGAAATTGATGCAATCTATCTGAGTTACGCCCCATCCCTGGGGAATGAAACCGATGCGAATAAAACCTACGGCGGTATACAAAGCGATGCACACCAATACGTGACGATTGGGATTGCCCAGGTCAATCTCTCGGTAGAAACCAGGCCGCCAGCATTCAGAATGGCCATGATCAGTGACGACCAACCCGAAGGTCAGTTACTGAATACCGATCCGCTGGAGCTGATCCGCCTCCTGTGGCAGGCCAGCATTACCAACCAGGGAGGGTACTTCCTGTATTATCATAACGCTCAAATCAATGGAGGGTTACCGGACTGGATCTTTAATGATAAAAATGAAGCATCAGTACAATTGAATGTTCTTTATAAAAAACCGTTTGAAGAAGAAAGTGAAAACCGTTTAAAGAATTATCTGAATGCACTCGCCGTTGGTCAGCCAGTTGCTGCCAGCCAAGCTGTATTGGCTCAATTAGAATCCGATCAAAACAGACAGATCAGGTTCGAAAGTGGGGACAGCCTGGCAAGTCTGACTCGCCCTTATCATGCCAATGTGGGGCTGACCGCTGTTAAAAACAGAGATGTGCCTCTGTTGGAGGGGGTTAAGATATCGGCTGACAATGGTCTTTATCGGGTTCAGTCTCATACAGACCCTTTCAATTCACTGGCGCAGATTGCCTCATACTTCAGTACGACCCCGGACGCGATCAAGCAGGCGAACCCTGATATCACCCAATGGCCGGAACCGCTACCGGATAATCTGGCACTGAAATTACCCGGGATTACGCTCACTATTGGCAGTAGCCGTGGGGGCAGGAGTCTGGGGGATATTGCAAGATATTACAATATCAACCTGTTTGCTCTGGCGAATGACAATCAAGATGTTTCAGATCTTTTTGCCCCCGGCACCCGGCTGACAATCGATACCGGACCTCAGCAGATTCAGTCAACGGTGCCAGCCGGTGTTCTGGCACTGGAAACCAGGCGCCCCTTCATTGATATGCCTGATGATCTGGAGGAACCTGACTACGCCAAGGAGTATTTATTAAACAATTTCAGCCTGCTCCATTATCGTATTGCGGACAATCTCTATTTCAAAAAAAGCAATGACAGTCTGCCAACCAGTCCAATGGCCAGCCCTGAGCAAGTTGAAGAGCCTCACAGTAAAGTGCGTTGTGCTCCGGTATTAATGGCGCATAAAGACCGTTGGCACTATCAGCAGGCCATGCCATATTCCCGCTTTGCACTGTCAAACAATGGGATAAACAGTCAGTACAATGGCGTAGGAGGGTTATTGCAGCTGAATTTTGCCTGGCTGGATTTGTATGGAAACAAAATGGTGACCGACTTATCCGATCAGGAAACACCAGACGGAAGACCTTTGAGCCCGCAACTGTTACAAATGGGTTATACCGATGCATTAATCGGCCTGAGTCAATGGCCTTCGGTGTCGTCCTCATGGCATGTACAACGGAATGATACAGGTCAGGCCGCGGCTTTTCTTGATTTTTACTTTGATGCGAGTCCTTATGCCGGGCTTATCGATGTGAAAGATATTCAAAGTCATCAGGTTACAGCGGTATTTACCAATGTAATTGACAGTGATGAAGCGGAATCAAAGGAACACTATCGTTTGCTGGCTGCTGACTATAGTCAGGTTGATATTAAAGAAGTTGAAGTTGCTACTGATAAAAAGTCAGTGATCCTGACGCTCAGTACCCCCCTTACTACCGATCAAATCTATACACTTAAGGTGATAGGGCTGGCTTCCATGGAAGACCCTGAAATCAGCTTTGATGGTCAGGTGACTTTTGATTATTCCGTTCATCCTCAGTCGTTTGGTTCAACCGTAAGGGATCAGTCGGCACAATCATTACAGACCTATAAACAGCTGTTGCAGCAATTAAAAGATACAAATGGCGTTGAATTTGCGATTAGAAGTAGCCTGATAAAAGATGAGGTTACTTTAGATGGTGCAGTAACAACACATATCATTGAATGGCTGGAAAGTATCCATGACTTTTTAGTGGACAGATGTGATGGGGAAACGACCGCTTCAGAACCCGAGTCACGATTACCTGTTGAATATGTGATAACCCCTGATGCTATTTTTGATGGCAATGATATTTTTAAATTAAACTTCTGGTTTATCACAAGAAGGGTAGGAGGTGTTGTATATGGTGAGTTAAGCCATATCAATGGGATTAGAGAGGTGCGATCACCCGTACCTGTTTATACAGGGTGTGAGAAGGATTTAAATAGGTCAGTTACCTCATTTGCCGTTGAGTTTGAAGAAGCATTAAGGCAAGACCATTACCTGTTGAAAATAGCAACTGGAATAGACCGTGCAGAGTATGCAACAGGGAGAGACTTTTCCAATCTTTGGGTTGTCAAATTATCTCTGGATGGTAAGGGGAAAGGGATCGACTATCAAATCAATAATCCTGGTGAGCCATCATTATTTGCCCCAAGACCTATTTCGACTCAACTGATGAGTCGTGAGGTTAAAGTAAATCCATATATCCCCGGGTCAGGTATCAGTGAAGAGGGTGTGCTTCAGGAATTTTTTGATGTGGATATGGATAGCTGGATGGGAGCGTTTTTAAGCGCGATGGATAATCTGCTGACCCCGACGTATACGACACCAATACAGCTGGTAGGCAATAAGGAAGATAAGCAGTATTTGACGGAACTGCTGGATGTTAAGAAAAGAATTTCTCATGCTGTTTCTGGTTTAATGGTGCCTTTGTTTGAAAATGACAGTGCTGATCCGGACAATGCCAGGGAGATTTTTTATCAGCAATTACTAAAAAAACTGTCTAATGCTTATGAGGCAAGAGCGGGTATTGAATTTACAGCGACAGTTAAAGAAGACATCAAAAGTAATGTTATGAATGCTGAGCCTGCACGCATTTTCGGTGAGGTTTTAAATAACGACCGTTCTGCTGGTAACGCACTGTTGACCTCACCTAAACTGGTGTTGAAAAAGAGTGATGATCAGAAGCTGACTTTTGTTATGACCTCATCGGATTTAATTAAAGGGGCAGATAATGAGATATTGCCAGCGGTTGAACTGGATTTAATGTATTCCAGTTCTGATATTGAGCATCAGATTGGTAAAATGGAGGGGGTTGAGGGTTTTATGCCTTCCACCTGGCTGGGGTTTGTGATCAATGATATGGATCGCTGGAATAAGTCCTTAGGTCAATTTACAGTACCGCTGGTTTTACGGTCATACCCAGAGCAGCCTTCTATGCTTTTACAGCAAGGTGTTAGCCCTGTTTTGCAGGAAAAAGCAATCAATGATTTAAGCAAACTGGCCCAGTGGAATTATGAGTTTTCCTATTCCCAGTCTTTCCATTACCCACAGGATCGTATTGACTGCCAGATTGATTTTAATGCCAATGATTACCTGTCTGCATCAAGAATCTCTGATGATCTGTTTTCAGAATTAGCGCGATTTATCAGTGCCTACCCTGATATTGAAAAGGATATTAATAGTAATCTTGCTATCGTAGAACCTGATTCGAGTGATGAGGCTTTTGCTAAGGCCGGGGCTGTTCTTGAATCCTTTATAAGTCTGGCAGAAAATGTTGCGGACAGTGCCGGGGATACAGGGCTTACCCTGGCTGCATCAAATATCTGTGTAAATGATAGGATGTCTTATCATTTTTACATTCAGGAAGGGAGCAGGGAGGTTGAAGATGATAATGTGTTTGTTATTTCAGTTGTTGGCAACCCACCAGAAGGAATTGGTGGGGCAGTGGTCAACATACCGGGTTATGAAACAAAATTACTTGATTTCAATGGCGATGGCTCTGTATGTTCTTTTTATTATGAGAAATCTGGAGAAAAATTATCGCCTGCTCATGGTCAGTTAATAAAAGAGCGTATTGTTATTGTTGAAAATATAGGTGTTTTTTCCCGTCAGAACTCCAGAGCATATATACGCGTTAAAAGAAATGAGAATCTCATGCCTGAAAAGCGTATAGCAGATGATTTTATATATACATCAAAACAGGTCAGCTTGCCTGGTAGCTGTCAGCCTAATATTTTATGCAATAGTGTTATTGATATCGCTCAAATTGAGTCTGACAGGCCAGTTAAACGAAGTTTAAAATCTCAATTGATCAACATGTTTGACTCTTTGCTGAAAGAGAATGATCAGGATGTGCTTAATTTTCAAATCAATGTGAATTATCAGTATCAGTTAAACCGTTTTCTTGAGATGCCGTTAATTCCGATTTTAATGCAGCCTTCTTTGGATGTTTATGTTAAGGGCAATAGTCATGATAGTACGGGAGTGAAGGCGTTATCTGTTTTGATAGAGGAGATTTCCTTAAGTCTGGAGGGGTGGCTGGCCTCCAATAATCCTTCTCAGGATTCTGCTGAATTTTGCTTTGAATTAACGGTGATGTCTGGGCTTACCAGGGAGCCGATGCCTTTATTTAGCCTGGCAAATCTTAATTTAAAAATTTCAGATATTGATGTTTCTCCCCAAGGGATAGTATAAGGCTGGAGTTATGGAATACTCACTTCCAAATAAGAAATTAACTGGAAAAGTGCTGTGATCTTGATTGTTATGTTGAGGTCAAAGAGTCTACTGGAAACGGGATGCCTAAAATTGGTGGAAGAAGATTGTTTCAAATAGGTGTTAACAATGGGGGGAAATGCTATGGTCAATCCTCTTTCACTGTAAAGTTTGTGTGTCGTGTACTGCTGGAAGATTCGCCTGGTTATTTCCTTAGAAACAGGAAAGGGCGGTAGTGTGCTCTTTTTTCGGGGTGACTGTGTACATCGTGTCTGGGGCATAAATTTCATTTTCTTGCCACTGAAACAGCAATGGACGGGATAATGCTATATGCCACTGAATTATGAAAATGTGAACAGACTAAGGAAGGTGCGATTAAGTCCCTAGCCATGAGATAATACTCCCATCGCTTCCAGCTTGAGTTTCTGTCCATGAGCCAGCTTAGTTTCGCAGACAGTGAGTTTGTCCATAAACGCAGAACCACCCGCAAAGAGCGCTTTCTGGCAAAAATG
>NZ_JBLYZI010000152.1:0-9804 GCF_057680865.1 Endozoicomonas sp. Z74 | reverse complement strand
AACCTTCTCAAGCTTGATACTTCAGTGAAGGCTGGTATCAAGAACAAACGTAAAACCTGTGGCTGGGATGAAGACTATATGATGAAAGTGCTTGGGCTGATTGATTCTTGATCATGTTTTTGCCCTGCACCGTGATCTGAGCCGCCATACGCAGCTAAACCGTTTTGACTAATTTGTCCCGTATCCATAAACAAACCCTCTGGAGTTTAAATACATTATTTACAGGCGATATCCGTAAGATACATTCCTTACTAACATTGCAATTCTTTCCCCCACACTGCGTGACTCATCCAACAGGACTCCGTTGGTTTGGGAATATTATGCCTCCTGTACGATCAACAAAAAGACTGTAACACTTTCCCAAAAATGAGTTCCTAACCATTAAGTTAGGAATAGTTAAATTCCTTAACGCAGTTAATAACTCCCTTTTACCCAGACCGCTCAGACCCATTTTTGTCCATTAAGTTCCCTTTTTATAAAAAAATTAACCCGAATTCCTATCACAACAGGCCATTCCCAGCTCATAAAACCTGATACTGGCTTTACAGGCCCACTATTCAGGCTACTCTATAGGGCAGAAAAATCATGCAATCTATTGTTAATATTGATATTTTTTAATGATCACGTATTTTTTCGGGATTCACATGATCGCTACACCCCGGTTACTAAAAAGCGCCTTTATTATGATCGCCCTGTTGCCACACCTTGCCTTTGGCACAATGCCAAGCCTCAATGATTTAATCAGTATGAAATGTACTGTTAATGGAAAAAACAAGACAGTAGAGTTTGAACCTGGCATCATCCAATACACTGTAGGCAATCAACCTTATTTCATAAATAATGAAATCACTTATTATTTAACTCAATATTCTACAGGAGACAACACCTACAGAGTTCCTGGAATAGAAGGAGACTGGTTTCTTCAGGTTTTCCCAGGCCCACAGCCAAATCTAATGCAAGAGCCCGTGACTGCAATAAACCCAAACGCATCAACTTTTACAATGCCAGATACCAGCATACCCCCACCGGGGTTTACATACCAGTCACCCTACCCACAAGAGAGTATGGCTATTGTTTTATCAATACCAAAATACCAAAAAGAGGTGAGCCAACTAAATCAACAGTTAGAAGAACTGTCAGCCAGAAGAAAAGAAGAAGTGGAGCAACTGAATCAACAGCTAGAAGATTTGTCAGTCAGAAGAAGAGAAGAAGTGAAACAACTAAACCAGAAACTTGAACAAGACATAGCAAAGAGTAAAGAAGAATCTGAAAATCTTAAAAAAGAGATATTTGATCTAAAGCAAAAAATCAAAGATCAAACAAATCAATTAATGCAGTCAGAGAAAAAACATCAGTCAACACAAGATGAATTAGAAAAAACAAGTAGCGAATTACTGGAAGACAAAAGAAAACTTCAATACCGGCTTGAATCCTATTCTGAAGAACATGCCAGCTCTCTTGAGACCAACCGTACTCAGGAAAATAAGATTCATCAATTACAAAAAGAAAAAGAGACTGCAGATAGAAAAAACCAAGAACTTCAGAGAAAAACAGAAAACCAGAAAGATGAAATTAACAAATTGATGACTCAACATAAAAAAACAAAACAAGCTTTGGCAAGAGTAACAGAATGTGAGTCTGAGATATCCGAAAACAACAGGCTCATAGCGTTATTAAAAGAAAAACTCAAAACACTAAATCAAGAAAAAGAGCAAAATATAAAGAGAGCCAAAGAAGATTCTGAAAAAATAGCTAATCAACAGATCATCATTCATGGACTGCAAAAGTGGATCCCATTCTTGCCTCAACAGCAAACCCCAAAAAAATTGAAGATTGATCCAGAGACGCCAGCAACCACTGCTGAGCAGCGATCTCCCGCCCAGGAAGCAGCAGAAAGCCTGGTTCCGTATATTAAGCAACAGTGGAACGAAGCCCAGAAACAAATAGAAGAACAAAGCAGACAACTGGAAGAGATGCATAAGCAGCATGAGCAGAATGGGCTAGCTATGGCTCAGTTTCAGGCGGCTCTATCCAAGCTAGAAGATAGAGCGGCCTCTAGCCCTTTCGACCCGTTAGGCCGTCTTGAGGAATTAGAGTTAACTGCGCAACATACACCTGGAGACGGTGCCTGCCTGCTCCATGCAGTCACCCAGGGGCTTGAAGAGACACCTGACACCGCAGCATTTAACCAGCTTTTAGTCCAATACATTTTGGGGCATGGGCAAAACTGGCAGGATTCCGTTCAACATGTCATTAGCCTTGCTGGAGCCAGCTCACAGGAGCTGCTCAACCAGCTCCTGAACTTACAGGCCCCCTCAGCTGGCAACCCAGAGCATTGGGGAGATCACAGACTTTTTGCCCTAATCGCCGTTGTTCTGCAAAGACCTGTATTGCTGGTTCTGGCAAATGGAGCTTTTGGCCATGACGGCGAAGACCCTCAGATTGCCATACAATTCAGCCCTGATGCCTCTACTCCTGCTTATCTAAGCCAAGTACCCACCAGCCAGATACTGCAAAACCCTGAACAGTCAAATACTCTATTGGTCGGGTTCATCCAGGCAGGAAAAAAAGGGAGAGGAAATCACTTTTTTCAGCTTAAAAGAAAACCCAAAAAGCAATGCCGGCTTGAGTCACAAGTCTAACTAATGGAAGGAAGAGCCCACCTGAAAAAGGCCAGCTCTTCGAATCGTCAGTGAAAAGGGCTTATACCAATGATTCCAAAGCCACTTCCACCATGTCGTTAAACGTCAATTGACGCTCTTCAGGAGGCAGGGCCTCGCCGGTGCGGATATGATCACTCACCGTACATATGGCCACACCCTGGGCACCAAACTCAGCACAGACACCGTAAAGACCGGCTACTTCCATCTCAACACCCAGCACCCCGTATTTTTCCATCATGTCGAACAGGGTTGGGTCCGGATTATAAAACAGATCCGCCGTAAACAGGTTGCCCACTTTTACCGACAGCTTCATGGACCGGGCGGCACTGACCAGGTTTTCCAGAAGCTCATAGTCGGCAATAGCGGCAAAGTCATGATCCCTGAAACGCATGCGGTTGACCTTTGAGTCCGTGCATGCGCCCATGCCAATCACCATATTCCGCACTTTGACATCTTTGGAAATGGCACCACAGGAGCCGATACGAACCAGCTTCTTCACCCCGTATTCGGTAATCAGTTCTTTGTAATAAATGGAGGCAGACGGAATCCCCATCCCCACTCCCATCACCGAAACCTTTTTGCCTTTATAGGTTCCTGTGTAGCCGAACATATTGCGCACATCCGTGACCTGTTCAGCACCTTCCAGAAACTTCTCCGCAATGTGCTTTGCTCGCAGAGGGTCTCCAGGCACGAGGCAGGCTTCAGCAAACGCTCCGGGTTTAGCATTGATATGAGGTGTCACTGATATATCCTCTATTCAGTCCGGCCGACTGCACAACCATTAAAGCGATGTTCAGAGCTGACCGGCAACCGTGTTTCTATATGACTCAACAGGCAATTGTACTATCAGGCCGTTGCCAGAAACGACTGGCCATATTCCATTGGCTCAAGACCAAAATAGCTCGCCAGGGACTGGCCAATATCCGCAAAGGTATCCCGTTTACCCAGGGAGCCCGGTTTGATTTTCTTTCCATAAACCAGCACCGGTATGTGCTCCCGGGTGTGGTCAGTGCCGTGCCAGCTGGGGTCGCAACCATGATCCGCAGAGATGATCAGAACATCATCCTCTCCCAGGGCATTAAGCATCTCTGGCAGCATCGCATCCAGCTGTTCCAGGGCACCGGCATAACCGGCAATATCGCGACGATGACCAAAGGAGGAGTCAAAGTCGACAAAGTTGGTAAACACAATGGTCCGGTCACCGGCCAGCTCCAGCTCTCTCATGGTGGCATCAAACAGGGCAGGAATACCGGTGGCCTTGACCTTTTTGGTAATCCCCTGGTGGGCAAAAATATCGGCAATCTTGCCAACACTCACCACCTCACCACCACTGCTGGCCAGCTTATCCAATACTGTTGGAGCCGGAGGCAGAATAGAAAAGTCCCGCCGGTTGCCGGTACGCTGAAAATCACCGGCATCGTCACCAATAAAGGGCCGGGCAATCACACGACCAATGTTGTACGGCTCAAGCAGTTCCCGGGCAATTTTGCACACTTCCAACAATCGGTCCAGACCAAAGGTTTCTTCATGGCAGGCGATCTGGAAAACACTGTCTGCAGAGGTGTAGACAATAGGCTTACCGGTTTTCATATGCTCTTCGCCCAGGGCTTCCAGAATGGCAGTACCGGAAGCATGGCAGTTGCCCAATACTCCAGGCAAACCGGCTTTCTTAATCAAGGCATCCAGCAACTCCCGGGGAAAACTGTTCTGTTCATCATGGAAATACCCCCACTCAAAAAGCACCGGCACTCCTGCCATTTCCCAGTGGCCACTGGGCGTGTCCTTACCGCTGGAAATTTCCCGGGCGTAACCATAAGCCCCCTTGATTTCAGTATCCGTTGTCATACCCGCAGGGAATTCCCCACTGGAATCTCTGGCGGCATGAGCCAACCCAAGGCTTGATAATACTGGAAGGTTCAGGGGTCCCTGGCGGCCAATATCCGCTCGCCCCTCAGCACAGGCTTCGGCAATATGTCCGATGGTATTGGCACCGGCATCACCAAACCGGTCGGCGTCTTCAGTGGCACCGATGCCGAATGAGTCCATCACCAGAATGACTGCACGTTTCATTCGTAACTCCTGCTATCCATGAGCCGGGGGCATGGAGCACTCAACGCTCATATGCCCATGGCGAAAAAACCACAACGAAAAAAAGACCGACCGGATCCCTCTGAAGTACCGGAGCAATAGCGCCCTCACTGGCACCATCTGTCTCCTGGTAAACACCTGCCCGCCCCATTAGCTATGCCAAGCAATACAAGGGTCATTGTAGTTCAGATGTCTCCCGGCAACCTCAAGGGACTGATGATGCAGAGCAGCTATCTCAGCAAGAGTCAACAAAAGCAACCTTGCCCGTTTTGGCAGGGGAAAATAAATGCCTGGACTTCAAAACATCAAACCCATTAATAAAATGGCGCCCTGAATTTCTCTGGACAGGGGGCTCCTATTTGCGTGTCGGTCTGAAAAAATCCGGTTCCATTTTTACCAAGAAAATAGTGAATTTCATAGAGGTAATCCACACCCTGGTAATTCTTACACCACAATGACGTATTTTCCGGGAGCCGACTGAGGATATCATTGCGGTCAATCAATTGTTCTTTTCTTTCTTTCAGTCTTGCAAGCACTTTGCCAGTGTCTATTTTCTTCTCGTAGTCGGAAGCCAATTTAAAATAGTCCACCTGACTCAAACCTGAGCAGGTACCATGCTTTCGCCACTCGTGGGGGAACAGGCTGTCTGAGCCCTGAGGATATAAGGCTTTCAGCCGGTCATTGCGGGCCAGAAAATGGAGGGTGGCTTCATCAATCGGGCAGTCCCTGAATGACCGGCAACCCGGGGAGTTAAAACAATAGGATGGGTGATAATTATTAACCCCACTGTCTGAAGGTGATTTAAAATAAGGCCAGACGCCATGCACTTTAAAATTATTCGAACATGCTTTCAATTGATTGATCACACAAAAACTCGGTTGCCAGGTGACCGCATAAACCAGAAAGTCATAATCACCACTGCGACTGTTCTTTACGCTGACTTCCCCGCTGGAAGAAAAAACCTGGGCTGAAAAAAAAACAAACGCCAGAAAAATCCAGGAATATAAATGTACTTCTGTTTTCATGTGGGAACGGTACATAAGAGGCCTCTGCCAGATTGAAACCCGGGGTTATCCTTGATGCAACGCCAACTGCACGTCAAAGACAGGTTCAACTTACTGAATTTCCAACATTATAGGCAGGGAATAAGGGTGAGGTGTTTCTTCCGGATACAAAAAACCCCTGTACAGGACAGGGGTTTTTGCTGATCATCCACCAGAGTCTGCAGGCTCGCTACATTCTCCTTCGCCCCCCGCTGACCGGTTCGAACCATTGGAACAGGCAACGGTAACAGCTCGAACGTTTTATCAACAGGGATAACAGCACCGGTTCCCGCCAGCACTGTCATTCAGCGATAGTCGAATCATATCCACCTGGCTGATCAGGGTACATCAACAAAATCAGGATGCCCGTTCTTCTTTTTTGAACGACAGTGAAAGTATAGAAGCAAGCGATTGACTGTGGCCGGAGGAATACAAGGGTGGCCGAGCCAAACCGATTGGTAAAAACCCAGAGGGTATACCATCTTTATCCACATCGTTGAATCAGAGCCCATTTCACAGGTGGATTGCAATGACAGAATTCAGGCAGGAGCTTTTCCCCGGCTGGCTTCCCATACAGCTGGCACACTTCTATGAATTCCCTCTCAACTATACCGGCAAAGGTCAGTCCATCGCCGTGATCTCCCTGGGCGGGCATATCAGTAACCAGGATTTGAAAAACAGCTTTCATGCCATGAGAGTGACAGCACCGGATATTGCCGTGGTTGCCGTCAGCAAAGAGCAGATTACCCCCCACCAGGACCAGATGCCAACACTGGAAACCCAGCTGGATGTCCAGGTGCTCGGCAGTATCTGCCCTGATGCCCGGATTACCGTCTACCGGGCGCCTAATCCATTTGGTTTTGCCCATGCCATTGACGCAGCCGTCAAAGACCGGCACCCCGTGATTTCCATTTCCTGGGGAGGGCCTGAGCAGTCGCTGGATGCTCATTCAGAGATGGAGGCCGTGCTCAAAAAGGCCCGGGAGCAGGGTATTACTGTCTGTGCAGCAGCCGGTGATTCCGGCTCCTGTGATGGCCTTAAGGACGGCCGGGCCCATGTGGACTATCCCGCCAGCAGCCACCATGTTCTTGCCTGCGGTGGCACAGAAATGATGCTGAGCAAGCGCAAGATAAAAGAAGTGGTCTGGAACAACAGCGATACGGAAGGCGGTGCTACCGGTGGCGGGGTCAGTGATCTGTTTCCACCCCCCCCCTGGCAGTCCGGCTTCACGATTCCTTCGATCAACACAGGAAAACCCGGCAGGATAGTGCCCGACGTTTCAGCCATGGCCGCCAGCGGTGACTATGCCATTTTCCAGGAGAATGAAGAAATGCTCATAGGAGGGACCAGTGCGGTGGCTCCGCTTTGGGCAGCACTCATTACCCTGATCAACGAGGCCCGCGCCACAAAGAAAAAGCCGCCGCTGGGTTTTATCAATGAACACCTGTATCAACTATCCGCAAAACACGCGCTCTTTAACCCGGTTGCTGAGGGAAACAACCGCCTTGCTGATCACCAGCCCGGGTATGATGCTCACAAAGGCTTCAATGCCTGCTGTGGACTGGGAACCCCCATGGGAGGGAAGCTGTTCAAAGCCTTGCTCTCTGTTTAAACAGCTGGGAGCATCTGAACCCTATTCCGCCTTACAGGCAGCAGCTCCAATATAGTATGATAACGGCCGACAACAGAATCTGATCTGTCTTTACCACTGATTTCAAACTCTCCCATTCACCGTCCAATTAGCAGCCAGCCTTCTATGATTCCAACGGAAACACTCCAGATTGTCAGGGCCGTGGCCCATTTCCGCAATTTTACTGCGGCCGCCAAACATCTGCACAAGGTGCCGTCTGCTATCAGCTACACCGTTCGAAAGCTGGAGGACAGACTGGGAGTACAACTGTTCCTGCGGGACAGTAAAAGAGTGGAGCTGACCCCTGCGGGCGAGCACTTTATGGAGCACACCGGAAAGCTGCTGGCCTCACTGGAAGAACTGGAAAACAGTACACGACAACTTGCTTCTGGCTGGGAAAGCGAACTGCGCATTGCCATGGATAATGTAGTGAATCATGGCAAAATCTATGACTTGATCCATGATCTTCAGGAGGTTCACCCCTCCACCGAACTGGTCATTAACACCGAAGTCTATAACGGCTCCTGGGATGCTCTTTACCATGGGCGCTGCCAGGTGGTGATTGGTGCTCCCCAGGATATTCCCGACACCATCTCCTCCCATGACCGCTTTGCCTGGCGCTCCATGGGCAAAATGACCTGGGATTTTGTGGTGGCCCCGGATCATCCACTGGCTGACCGAAAAGAGCCTCTGTCCATGGAAGAACTCCGGGAGCACAAGTCTATTTGTATCCAGGACACCTCCCGCTTTTTCCGTCAGGGATACAACCTGCTGCTGGAAAATCAGCAGGTTCTGCTGGTTCCGAGCTTCAGGGCTGCCATTGAAAGCCTGCTGCGAGGCCTTGGCGCAACCATTCTGCCCAGCCACTTCGCCCGCCCCTATATTGCCGAGGGCATGCTGATTCGCAAGGAAGTCCCGGACCTGCATTACAACGACGGCTGTCTTCTGGCCTGGAACCAGGAAAACATGGGCAGCGGCCTGAAGTGGGTGCTGGACTGGCTGGGTTCCGAAAGCTGGCTCAACAAAGTCTGGCTGCAATACGATAACAGCAAACCCATGGGCTACCATGTACCTTGATCTGAGCTATTCTGCAGGCATCCACTGTTTTACGATTCGAGTGAATGCCTGACAAAACCTGCAGCAAGAGAAAACAGTTAGCCGGATTGAGGAACACATGCAATGACATTGGGTGTCAATCATCATGAAAATGTCATCACTCTACCCTATCCTGACGGTTATTGTTCTGGTTACTGGGGGTAAAACCATGGCAGAAACCGTCCGCCTGTCCCTGCACTCAGATCTTCACCAGGAGTTGCAGGTGGATGCTGTTGAGCTGGTTGACGCCAGTAAGGCCGATATCATTATTCTGGCAGGCGATATCCATAATGGTCTGGACTCAATAGACTACGCCCGTAAAGTGGCCGAAAAAAACCGGGCAAAGGTCATACTGGTTGCAGGCAATCATGACTATTACGAATACGATCTGAATGAACTTGAAAAGCAGTTCCGGAAGCAGGCCACAGCAACCAAAGACGTGTATTTCCTGGAAAAAGACACCCTGGAGCTGAGAGGGGTGCGCTTTCTTGGATGCACCCTATGGAGTGACTTTCAGCTCTATGAAAAAGAAGATCCCGGAAGTGCCCACATCGCCATGGACAATGCAGAAGCACAAATAAAAGACTTCAGCCGCATTCGTATTGGTAACGCTTTCCTGAAGGCAGACACCCTGGTTCAACGTCAACAACAGTGTGTTCAGTGGCTCAGGGAAGAAATGGCAAAACCTTACTCAGGCCCAACCGTAGTGATCACCCATTTTGCCCCCGTTCCAGGGTGTGTCCATGACAAGTGGAAGTCTGAGCCTCCGAAACGTAACGACTATTCACCCTACTTCGTGAATGACCTCACAGACCTGATTACCACCGGGCAACCGGATTACTGGTTCTATGGCCACACCCATGACAACATTGAAGTTAAACTGGGTAAAACCAGGATACTGTCAAACCAGAAAGGCTATGGCCTTGAGTATGAGCACAACCACTACCAGCCGGACTTTCTGATCCCAGTGACTGTGCCTTCCCTTTGAATCTTCACCATTCAGCCCCCGGGAAACGCCAAGCTCAACCTGGGCTATTTATCTGAATCGGAAGTTGGTCTCCGGAAAAGTGACTGCTTTTTTGGAGTGTCATGGGACTCTCAAAAACCTTGGTATCTGAAAGAAGGGCTGACATCCAGAAGCACAACAAGATGTAGTCAGGCGCTGTTCAAATTAAGTGTTGCTCTACCCAATGTATAGAAACTTGATCTAAAAAAGCCTCCTCTGAGAAGAGTTGAGTTTTAAGAAACCTTTTCCACCCGAGGTAACGAGACAGGTATTTTGTTG
>NZ_JBLYZI010000151.1:0-9865 GCF_057680865.1 Endozoicomonas sp. Z74 | reverse complement strand
AAGAACGCCAATGGAAACTCTGATAGATGGCAAAGAGATCTGGAAGGAAAAATTTGTAGCCTGAATTTGACCTGACAGACACCCTCTGAAAAATCGGTGACTGTCAGATCAGGTCTGAACTACTACACCTATTGGTTGGCAGCTTCCACCTGAATTCAGTGTTGTTATTAGAGAATTGTATTGTGGGTATTTATTAAGAGTGGGGCTTTGGAGTCTGTTAAGCAGAACTAAAGTTCCAATTTAGTTGGTACGTTAGTTTTGTTTCGGTAAGCATAAGGATGATATGGAAAAGCCTAAGGGACATAATGTTTTTACGGTGAAAAAAGCTTTCCTGTATTTCACAGGCAGGGGCGTAACATTTTTTGGCTACGGTGTTGGGGGAGTTGTCGGATAAAGTCTGACGGCCGGACGCCTTGGAGGACACCTATCCTGCAGCGCAATTATTCGACAGTGATTACGGAGAGCCTGTGGATTTTGGCCGTGGTAAACTCTCATTTATCGATTTCAGGAGCAGTCCGCGAACACATTATGGCGAGATCCAAAAGCAGTGGCCGCTGGTTAAAAGAGCACTTTGACGACCAGTATGTAAAGCAATCGCAAAAAGATGGGTGGCGATCCCGTGCCAGTTATAAACTATTGGAGATTCAGGAAAAGGACAAAATTTTCCGCCCGGGTATCCGGGTAGTGGATCTTGGGGCAGCACCGGGGGGGTGGTCTCAGGTAGCGGCTTCCCTGGTGGGGGATCATGGTCGTGTGGTGGCTTCTGACATTCTGCCTATGGATCCCATTGCCGGGGTCAGTTTTGTCCAGGGAGACTTTACGGAAGAGGCCGTGCTCAAGGCGATTCTTGATACCATTGGTTCTGATCAGGTAGACCTTGTAATTTCCGATATGGCCCCCAATATGAGTGGTACGCTCTCTGTTGATCAGCCCAACTCCATGTATCTGGTTGAGCTGGCACTGGATCTGTCCCGGCAGGTATTGCGTAAAGGGGGTGTATTCCTTACCAAAGTGTTCCAGGGGGAAGGGTTTGATGCCTATCTCAGGGATATGAAAACCAGTTTCGATAAGGTGCAGACCCGCAAGCCCCAGGCTTCCAGGTCGCGCTCGCGGGAGGTCTATCTGCTGGCCAGCCGGTTCAAAGGTTGACCGGTTAGCTCAATAGGCTTGCGCTATCGTCCTGATAGAGTTCTGTGACTGTCACATGGACGTCTGATCGTGTATGGTTGCAGGTAGGGATTTATACAAACAGCGGTGAGTGGAAAAAGCCACTGACCCTGACACTGGAAGTGTCTGCAGAGCCTGAAGCTGCAGCATTTCCATAATAAGCAAAGCGAGCTGATAAGGTACCGTGCTCATTCCAAACGTTCACCTGATGCTTAAGTACGCTCAAGAGAGGTTAGCCCCTTGAATGATATGGCAAAAAATTTGATTCTCTGGGTCATAATCGCCTTGGTGCTGTTGACCGTATTTAAAAACTTTGACGGGATGCAGACGTCCACCCAGAAGGTGGCTTATTCCGATTTTGTCAGCATGGTTGAAAACCGGCAGGTCAGCAAGGTAGTGATTGATGGTTTTACCATCACTGGATTACTGAGCAACAGCGAGCGTTTTGAGACCAACCTGCCTCCGACGGTTCCGGATAATAAACTGATGGACGAGTTGCTCCGTGGCAGCGTTCAGGTTGAGTCCAAGCCCATTGAAAAACAAAGTATCTGGACGCAGCTGCTGGTGGCCAGCTTCCCGATCCTGGTGATTCTTGCCGTTTTCATGTTCTTTATGCGGCAGATGCAGGGCGGTGGTGGAGGCCGGGGTGGCCCCATGAGTTTTGGCAAGAGCAAGGCACGACTGTTGTCTGAAGATCAGATCAAAACAACCTTTGCGGATGTGGCCGGAGTTGAAGAAGCCAAGGAAGATGTCCAGGAACTGGTGGACTTCCTGAAGGATCCGGGCAAATTCCAGCGTCTTGGTGGCCGCATTCCCCGAGGGGTGCTCATGGTCGGCCCTCCTGGAACCGGTAAAACCCTGATTGCCAAAGCCATTGCCGGTGAGGCTAAGGTGCCCTTCTTCACCATTTCCGGTTCTGACTTTGTGGAAATGTTTGTCGGTGTGGGGGCCTCTCGTGTCCGTGACATGTTTGAGCAAGCCAAAAAGCAGGCGCCCTGCATCATCTTTATCGATGAGATTGATGCAGTGGGTCGTCACCGTGGTGCCGGCATGGGCGGTGGACATGATGAGCGCGAGCAGACATTGAACCAGTTGCTGGTGGAGATGGACGGTTTTGAAGCCAACGACGGAATTATTGTTATTGCCGCCACTAACCGTCCCGATGTTCTGGACCCTGCACTCTTGCGTCCCGGGCGTTTTGACCGCCAGGTTGTGGTGGGGCTGCCGGATATCCGTGGTCGGGAACAGATTCTGAAAGTACATATGCGCAAAGTGCCTGTTGCCGATAATGTTCAGCCTTCGGTGATTGCGCGCGGTACCCCCGGTTTCTCCGGGGCGGATCTGGCCAACCTGGTGAATGAGGCGGCACTGTTCGCTGCCCGTGCCAACCAGCGTACGGTGGGGCAGAAAGAATTTGACCTGGCGAAAGACAAAATCATGATGGGCGCTGAGCGCAAGTCCATGGTGATGAGCGATAAAGAGAAAAGCAACACTGCTTACCATGAGGCGGGCCATGCCATTGTGGGACGGTTGGTACCTGACCATGATCCGGTATACAAGGTGAGCATTATTCCCAGGGGCAGGGCACTAGGGGTTACTATGTTCCTGCCTGAGGAAGACCGTTACAGCCAGAGTCGCCAGGCATTGCTGAGCCAGATTTGTTCCCTGTTTGGTGGGCGAATCGCTGAGGAGATGACCCTGGGTAAGGACGGCGTCACTACCGGGGCTTCCAATGACATTCAGCGGGCCACCCAGATTGCCCGGAGTATGGTCACCAAGTGGGGACTGTCGGAGAAGCTTGGGCCGCTCCAGTACGATGATGAAGAAGGTGAAGTATTCCTTGGCAAGAATTACGGCAGTGGTGGTTCCCGGATGAATGTGTCCGGTGAAACGGCCAAGCTGATTGATGAAGAAGTGCGTAAGGTTGTAGACGACTGTTACTCTCGTGCTCATCAGATTCTTGTGGATAACCGTGACAAGCTGGATAAGATGGCAGGTGCCCTGATTCAGTACGAAACCATCGACAGTGATCAGATCGATGACATCATGGGTGGGCGTGATGTGCGGCCACCCAAAGATTCCGGAGATCAGGATAATGGTGCCGGTGGTGTTAAGGCGGCTTCTTCTGAGGAATCCGAAACCGATGTGAAGTCCGATGGCGCTGACACTGGCAGTGATGATAAAGGCTCGATTGGAGGGCCTGCGGGCGAACATTGAACTACTGTTATAACAGTCACAAACAACGGGCAGGTTTAACCTGCCCGTTTTCGTATATTCGTCGGTAGCGAGTTGCCTGTGCCTTCAGCAGGTAAAGCTACAGTAATCATGGCAACGGCAGGCTCCTGATCGGTATGTCATGACAGGGGATTCAGCATGAGCAAACCATTTAAACTCAACTGTGCGGGCAGAACTCTTGATCTTGAGAAAAGCCGGGTGATGGGGGTGTTGAACGTGACGCCTGATTCATTCTATGAGGGCAGTCGCTGTGCGGACTTGGACGACACCCTCAGAAGAGCAGAGGCAATGCTGAAGGCGGGGGCGGACCTCCTTGATGTTGGTGGTGAGTCGACCAGTAAAATGGTTCAGAAATACGGCTACACCAACGACAGTGAGCGTTATGTGGGGGGGCAGTCTGCAGAGGCCGTTAAGGGAGATACCGCCAGTTGTACCCAGGAGCTGGAGAGGGTGGTTCCCGTGGTTGAGGCCCTGGTTAGCCGTTTTGACTGCATTGTATCGGTGGATACCAGTTCGGCTCCAGTGATCCGGGAAGTGGCTCGGGCGGGGGCAGGCATGATTAATGATATACGGGCGCTGCAGCGCGATGGGGCTTTAGAGGCCGCTGTTGAGACAGAGTTGCCCGTGATATTGATGCACTCTCTGGTGGATCACCCGGAACCGGGTTTTGTTCCTCATTATGGTGACCTTATGGCTGAGGTCACCGGTTATTTGAGGCAAAGGGTTGAGGTCTGTGAAAAGGCGGGTATTGCGAGAGAGCGGTTGTTGATTGATCCCGGCTTTGGTGGAGGGTTGTTTGGCAAAACGCCCGCTTATGATCTCAGTATGTTGAAGAATTTCAGCCGCTTCCATGAACTGAACCTGCCCATCCTGGTGGGGATGTCCAGGAAGTCTTTTATTGGCGCCACTCTGGATAAGGATCCGGGTGGACGCCTGCCGGGCAGTCTGGCGGTTGCATTGATGGCTTCACAGGCCGGTGCTCATATCCTGCGTGTCCATGATGTGCCCGAAACCTGTGATGTGCTTCGTATGCTGGAAGCCGTCAGTCAGGCAGCCTGAAAGCCAGCTGGCGAGTGTAAGCCAGGCCTTATTGTTGTTGAATCGTTAAGTGGTAATGGGAGACGGGCATGGCTCGTAAATATTTTGGTACCGATGGTATTCGTGGCAAGGTGGGGGAGTTCCCTGTCACACCGGACTTTGTTCTGAAGCTTGGCTGGGCCGCAGGTCGCGCCCTGGCGGCGGAGGGGGAAGGAAAGGTTGTCATCGGGAAAGACACCCGGATTTCCGGTTACATGTTTGAATCGGCACTGGAAGCGGGTCTTTCTGCGGCAGGGATTGATGTGGTTTTGACAGGCCCTATGCCAACACCCGCCATCGCTTACCTGACCCGGACGTTTAATGGTCAGGCGGGCATTGTGATCAGCGCCTCCCATAATCCATTCTACGACAATGGTATTAAGTTTTTTGCCGGGGATGGCACCAAGTTATCCGATGAACTGGAGTTGAAAATCGAGGCGCTGCTCGAGGCCGATATTGAGGTGGTCGATTCCAGTGAGCTTGGTAAAGTGAGCCGGATGGATGATGCTGCGGGTCGTTACATTGAGTACTGCAAGGGTAGCACTGCCCAGCAACTGGATCTTCGAGGCTTGAAGGTTGTTGTTGATGCCGGCCATGGCGCCACTTATCAGGTGGGTCCTGCCGTTTTCCGTGAGCTGGGTGCCCAGGTTATTGCCATGGGAATTGAGCCTGATGGTGTCAACATCAATGAGAATGCAGGCTCGACAAAACCGGAAGGGCTGGCTGCCAAAGTGAAAGAGGTGGGGGCCAATCTGGGAATTGCTTTTGATGGGGATGGAGACCGGGTCATTATGGTGGATGACCGTGGGATGATCATCGATGGTGATCAGCTGCTCTATGTTATTGCCATGGATCGTCACAAGCGGGGAGTGCTTAAAGGAGGCGTTGTTGGCACCCTGATGACCAACCTGGGCATGCAAAAAGCCCTGGAAGCAGAAGGCATTCCCTTCGTCCGGGCGAAGGTCGGTGACCGTTATGTTAATGAGCTTCTCCTGGAAAGGGAGTGGCTGCTCGGTGGTGAGTCATCTGGCCACATTATCTGTCGGGATGTTTCCACAACCGGGGACGGCATTGTTTCAGCACTGCAGGTATTGAAAGCGTTGCAATCGTCTGGGCAGCCACTGTCTGAGTTGATCGGTGGTATGGATATGTACCCACAGACCATGATCAATGTCCGGGTTCAGAACAAGTGTGATACCGATACCGTCCCCGGTATTCTATCTGCAGTGAAGCAGTCGGAAGCGGAGATGGCGGACAAAGGTCGTGTATTGCTGAGAGCCTCCGGTACCGAGCCTGTAATTCGTGTAATGGTGGAAGGAGAAGACGCCGGTTTGGTCAGGGAGCAGGCTGAGAAACTGGCGGCAGTCGTTGAACAGGAAATGCAGTAACGAGGCATTTCATTTAGATTTAAAAAGAGGCAGGGTTTCCATTCACTGTGTATTTTAGAGAGGAAACCCGGCCTACGCTTCAGTGATCAAGTCTGATATTCTCATTGGGATGATAATACCAATCGCATTTTCTAAATCCCCTATTGCGCTGTTGATATGAACAGAAATTCAGCGTTGAAGCTCCTCGCCATAGCTATGGCTATGTCTCGTCGCTTCGCCTTGTCTTTCTGCCCAGCTCAACATGCTCATAACGGGGTTAGAAAATTTGATTGGTATAAATTGCCATAAGTGGCTTTTTAACGACATGTCTAATAATAAAGAATGGAGTTCACCCGATGCGCATTCTTGTATCACTGGTATTGACTCTGCTGATGCCGCTGGCGGTTCAGGCCCAGAATTACTCAATTGGAACCGGGGGGCAAAGCGGTATTTATTATCCGTTTGGTGGCGCTCTGGTCAAAGTCTGGTCCGATCAAATTCCTGGCGTCAGTGTTAAAGCCGAGGTATCGGCCGCTTCCGTTGAAAACACGATTAAGGTGGTTCGTGGTGATATGCTGGCCGGCCTGGCCATGGGCAATGTAGTGTTGGATGCCTATCAAGGTAAGGGCAAGTTTCCCCAGGAGCTGCCAGTGAACGTGCTGTTTGCTCTGTACCCGAATCTGGTGCATGGACTGACTCTGAAAAAAAGCGATATTCACTCTCTGAGTGATTTGAAAGGCAAGCGAGTCTCCCTGGGAGCGCCCGGTTCTGGCACTGCGGTTACCTCTGCAGCCCTGCTGGAGTCCGTGGGAATTGATGTGCAAAAAGACATCCGGGCGGTTTATCTGAATTATTCTGAGACCACCAATGCGCTGGGGAATGGCCAGATTGATGCGGGCTTTATTGTCGGGGGGCAGGGCGTTGGTGCCGTGACTCAGGTGGCTCTGACACACGATATTCGCCTGCTCTCCCTTTCGGATGATCAGCGAAAGGCGTTTATTGAGCAATATCCGGCATACAGCGCTTATACAATCCCTGCCGGTATTTATCATGGGACCGAGGCTGTGGATACCCTGAGTGTCTGGAATGTACTGGTGGTCAATAAAGGTATGTCGGAAGAGTTGGCTTATCAGCTGACTCAGGCAGCCTTTGAAAACATGGATGGCATTCGTAAAATTGTAAAGGCCGCAGAATCCACTACGGTGGATAATGCCACCATGCTCAGTGCTGTGCCAATGCATCCGGGGGCAAAGAAGTATTTTGACTCTCTTCAGAAATAACGTTCAGCCTGTTGCCTGCCCATAAAAGAAAGGCCGCACTGTTGGGTGCGGCCTTGTTTTAACGAATAGTTGCAGACAGAAAACGTCAGAACTTCATTTCGTAGGTCAGGGCCAGGGCATGGGACTGGCTCTTTTTGCCGGTGGCTCCCATGTAGTCAAAGCTCAGGCTTTTGTCGTCTGCCAGCATGACGGAGTAACCGGCACTGTAATAGGCTGCGCTTTTACCCTGGCTTCCCGTTTTGAGCGCCTGCAGGCTGCTTTGACCCGCCGTGCTCACCTGAAGGGGCTTGTCATCCAGGAAGTTGTGCTGATAACCAAGACCGGCACGGAGTTCCTGTGGGTGTTGATGATCCAGCAGGGAGTAGTGGGCCTGCATGCCTGCTCTGGCCACCATGTCAGTCCGGCTCTGTTTCTCAACCTTCAAGCCATTGTTGCCTTCTTCGGTATAACCGTCCAGGTTGCTTGAAAGGTACAGCAGCTCAACATTGGGGGTGAGCACCAGGCCGGTGTTGACCTTATCCAGAGGAATGTCATAGCCAATTGAGCCGTAGGCGGTCAGTTCTTTGGATTTCGGGCTGGAGGAAAGAACGCTCTTGCTGGTCAGATCATGACGGGTGTTGTCAAAATCCGTCCAGCCATAAGTCAGCAGGGCGTTAAGGTGCAGTTGATCCTTGTTGAAAGAAACAAAAGGACCGAAGCGGAAGTTACTGGCTTTCTGCTTGTCCTGTGAGCCGTCAAACCCTGTGTTCAGTTTCTGCATGCCCATCATCATTCCGAAGGACCAGTCACTTTCCACTTGTTTGAACAGACCCACTTCAAGACCATAGCCATTGGTGTTGAAGCCGTTGATATCGTCGGTCTGGCCCTGGTTGGACCTCAGTCCGTAAATCTGGCCGTAGGTATAGACGCCACCTTGTTGGACATGCACCTTGCCACCAGAAGCACTGGTAGAGGCCGACATTTCATCAGCGCTGATGTCATTCAGACTGACGGCTCCACTCATTATTCTGTGTCCACCGGTGATGGCACTTGTTATGGCCATGGCGTGGTTATTCATTGAAGCCATGCCGCCAGTAACAATGGTGTTTACCGCTGAGGTTTGAATAGAGGTTACGTGCCTGGCGGTACTTTTACTGATCGGCTCAGGCTCTGGTAACGGCTCTGGTAAAGTCTCGGGGGGGTGTTCCTTGTTTTTTGCTATTGCCTGCTTACCTGAAGCGGTTTTCCTTTTTTTCTTTGTTTTTTTAGTATTCTTCGCTTTTGGTGAAGGCTGTTTGTCATTTGAGGCCTCTTCCTTTGCCCGCTTTTCAGCGGCTGCTTTGGCCTGAAATTCTGCAACCATTTCGCGAATAAGAACCGGGTTGTCCAGGTTATTCATGATCTTATCGATCAACTCCTGGTCATCTGTACTGCTCAATATCAGACCAAGATCGTAACTGGTTATTCCGGTGGGGGGGGGATTCATGCTGTCGGCAACATCAAGGCCTTTTTCTTTCAGGAGTTTGGCACGTTGTTTAGCGTTAAAAGCCTTTTGATACTTTTGACCCAGATCATAGCTGTCGATACCGGTTGGTTGTCTGACTTTGTTCTCGTCAGGGGCTGGGTTGTCGAGAGTGTCTTTCCGGTCAGCCGTCTTTGTCTCCAGGCTTGGAGTGGAAAGCTTTTCATCTTTTTTATGCGTGGGTTCAGGTTCTGGGCCAAAAGGAGTGGCTGCCTCTTTTGAGGTTGATGGCTCAGCCTGTTCCTGTGCGCGAACCGTTTGATCGGTTTGTTGGGTTGATACATGGAGATCGTTATCGTCAGCCGTTTCTAAACCAGTACGATCTTTTATCCAGTCAGGAACCAGGTTTGAGAATGTTTCCTCCCAGCCGGAGGCCCATTTTTGCAGATTGATCTTGGAGGTCGATGCTCTTTCTTTCTGCTTGGGTTCGGGTTCCGGTCCAAAAGGGGGTTCCGACTTTTGCAAATGGGCACTGTCTCCTTTCTTTTTGAGGGCTTGAATTTCCAGTTTGGCTTGCTTTCTGGCTCTTTCACGGTGAGAGCGTTGATCCGCTTTCAGCTCACTGTCAGATTGCTTGGGACTCAGTAAAACGAAATTGTTGTCTTGTTGTACTGCTGGCGTCATAGGGTGAACGACTACAGAGAGCGCAGTTGGTCCTTTATAGGGGAGCTCACAAGTGCCTTCTGCTTCCGTAACGGGTTGAACCGTACCTGCAGGCGTTACAGGGAGTGGAACTCGGGACAGTGCTGTGGTTTCTTTGTTGGCTCTGTTTTTTGAGGATGTCTGGTCAAACAGATGATTGTGTTTTTCCAGTTCCACAAAAAATGAGTTTGCGCTGGAAGATGAATGACTTCCAGGGGCCTCGCCATCAGGGGCTGCAGGCTGTGTAACTATAGCTACAGCAGTTGTTCCATCATAGGGTTGGGTTTGATGACCCGCAACCGGTTGTGTCTGGGTGGCCGGAGTCACCGGCGGTTGAACCCTTTGAGTGGTAACAGGGGTATGGGATTGATGACCCGCAACCGGTTGAGTCTGGGTGGCTGGAGTCACCGGCGGTTGAACCCTTTGGGTGGTAACAGGGGTATGGGTTTGATGACCCGCAACCGGTTGAGTCTGGGTGGCCGGAGTCACCGGCGGTTGAACCCTTTGAGTGGTAACAGGGGTATGGGATTGATGACCCGCAACCGGTTGAGTCTGGGTGGCTGGAGTCACCGGCGGTTGAACCCTTTGGGTGGTAA
>NZ_JBLYZI010000150.1:0-9983 GCF_057680865.1 Endozoicomonas sp. Z74 | reverse complement strand
AAGAACGCCAATGGAAACTCTGATAGATGGCAAAGAGATCTGGAAGGAAAAATTTGTAGCCTGAATTTGACCTGACAGACACCCTCTGAAAAATCGGTGACTGTCAGATCAGGTCTGAACTACTACAAATCACCCACTGAAAAAGGGGGAGAGCCAAAAAACTCCATCATCGCACTTGTCGCTCAAACTGCTATCTTAGCTTGAGAGCCAATCATAAAAGTGAGTTGCTTTAAAATGCCGGACAAAACCCCTCTCTCCCGACCCATGCCTCAATTTTTTGTAATTGCTCAAAAACTAGTGACAAAACTTCATTTGCAGGTAGAAACTCAACGGAAATGCTGGGCTGTAGAGCATGTTTCAGAAGTTCTGCCAGCAGTTTTTGCGCAGTTACAATTTTATTGCTTCTTCATCTGCTTTTTTTGCTACTCCTGCACCGCTCATGCCACATCAATTTGTAACATCACAACACGCTGTGATCAATCATGCCAGAATTACAATCCATGCTGCAAAATAATTACCAACATATGGATTGACGAAGGTGGTGCAAGCGATGACATGAATGAATGGCTTCTTCAACAGAACTGCTTTGTTTGCCCCTACAATGGGGTAACTATCCTCCCGGAACAATGTTGCGATGGAATTAACGACTGCTCAGACCAGGCTGACGAGACAACCACTCCTAAACCTGATTTGAAATATGCGGCCCCCCCTGGCTGCTTCAGGTGCAATGATGGCAGCCGCAAGATTTTAATGAGCCTCGTCTGTGATGGGATAAAGGACTGCGATGACGGTAGTGATGAAACCGCAACAAACTGCAAAGCCCGATCATACACATTTGACGACATGAATAAAAAGCTGAAATACTACATGCGTATTCACGGCTTTACATGCGATTATCTTGATCGTGGCAATGCAGACAACTTTCCACTGGATTCTGTTCGGGAGTGGCTACAACGATATTTCCAGCACACACACACACGCACACACCCAACGCCTGCCCAGTATAAATATTCAAATAAACCTTACTCTGGTGCGATGTACGTATGCCCCAATGATAAGGTCATTCCGTTTGGATGGTTATGCGATGACATTGATGACTGCGGAGATAACAGTGACGAACGCACTCAAGGCATAAATCCACCCTGTGTCGAGTGCAAAAATTCACGAACTCTCGCACCTCTCAAGATGTATCCTCTGGACTACTGTAGTGAAATGAGCTACAAAGACAGAATTGGTAACTGCCTTCCACAAACCAATTTCTCTACTACCTTCCCTACTACCTTCCCTACTACCAAAGAACAAGACAGTACCCGTGTTCGAACAATCATAGAGGACGAACCGTATGGTTATAGCACATTGCAAACCATTATAATGGGTGGTTGTGTTGCGGGAATTGGCATAGCATCCATAGTCATAACAGGCGTGATTTTACACAAATGCGAACATGCTAAAGAAGGGTGGTTGGTTCAATTATTATCCTACTGGTCTCAAATGTTTTCTCAGACCCATCAGCCTGCCCCCACAGATGATCCAAATATGGACATTGAAATGACTGAAATAACGACGCAAGCAAAAGCAACAACAATAGGAGCAATAGAAGAAATAACTAATTTAGGGTCAGAAGTAGTTACTCAAGGGGCTGAAGCCCAAGCCTCCAGTTGGGCGAGCTGGCTCTTGAACAAAATTACCAATCCCTGGCCGAAAAGCCAGGAAAACTGAATTCTCGCGAAGGTGTGGGGGGGGGGGGCAGCAGCATCCCTCTTCCTGAATACCCACCAAATCATAGAGGCCCCGCATTATCTTCCTCAACGGCATCATACAACCGCTCCAGCACATCCGGAACCGCCGACACCACCCGGTTCCAGCTGGGAATAAAGGGGGTTTCCATAGGGTTTTCCAGAAAGTGCTGCCCCGCCTCCATAATGTTGCGGGCAAACAGTTCCACCGCGCGCTCCTCACTGTCGCGATCCACATGCAGGCCGTTGATCATGGCATCGCTGTAATAGGACTCGATAAAATCCAGGGCCACCCGGTAATAAGTGGCCTTAATGGTACGAAAAGTTTCAGCATTAAACTGGGTACCGATGGTGGCCAGCTTCCGGAACACCGCCTTGATAATGTCGTGGCTCATCTTGGAGAGACCACGGCTCATATCCCCCTCGGACAAAGGTTGATGCTTGTGGTCATAGACATCAGCAATATCCACCTGGCAGAGCCGTTTGCTGGAATAGTTGCGCTTCACTTCAGAGAGCACACCGATTTCCAGCCCCCAGTCACTGGGAATCCGGATATCGTTGAACACCTCCGTCCTCATGGAAAACTCACCCGCCAGGGGGTAACGGAAACTGTCCATGTATTCCAGATATTCCATGGGCCCTAAAATCTTCTTCAATGACCGCAACAGCGGTGTTACCAGCAAGCGACTGACCCGACCGTTCAATTTATTATCGGCCACCCGGGCATAATAGCCTTTACAGAAGTCGTAACTGAACGCCGGATTGGCTACAGGGTAGAGCAGCCGTGCCAAAAGATCCCGCTGGTAAGTGACAATATCACAGTCATGCAGGGCCACGGCTTCCGACTTCGCCGAGGCCAGCACATAGCCATAGCAATACCAGACATTACGCCCCTTGCCCGGCTCCTTGGGGGCCAGTCCTTTTTCATGGAGCAACCCATCCAGTTTCCTTAACCGGGGACCGTCCTGCCAGAGGATTCGGTGGTGCTGCCGCAACTGCCCGAAAAAATCCCGGGCATGGGCAAACTGCGCCTCATCCGCCCGGTCCAGCCCGATCACTATTTCCGACAGGTAACGAACTTGACTGAGTTCCTGGACAATAGGCCCCAGGGCCGGCCCCTCCAGCTCTGAATAAAGAGAAGGAAGCACCAGCGACATAGGGCGCTGACGGGAAAACGCCATCAACTCCTGCTCCATATCCTCTGTGGAGCGAACCCTCAGATTATGAAAATTGGTAATAATGCCGTTCTGATAGAAGTCACCCATAACAAAGTCCTTTTCCAGTATCTTTTCCACTATCTTTTCCAAAATGCCTGCCAGCACTCTTCCCTGCGAAAGCGTCCAGCAACTGATGAACTGCCTGATTCCAGCCCCTGGGGCCTGCCTCATCGGTAACCAGCACTTGCGTCAGGTGATCAACCACTGGCGCACAGCCATGGTCCGATCGAATCAGTACAGGGCAATCCACGACATTGAGCATGGGCAGGTCGTTCATGCCGTCCCCCAACCCAATGGTCTGCCACTGAACCTGGGGAGCAGATGCCCGGTATCGACGAGTCAGGCTGATGGCAGCACGGCCTTTATCCCCCTTGCCACACACATGGTAGAAACGCCCTCCCCGGTTCAAATGCAGCCCCTCTTTTTCCAGCTGCTCCACAAACGCTTCCAGAGCCTCTTGTGAATCCTGCCAGACCAGAGGTTCACTGGCTTTCCGGTTACCGGCCTGCTCTGCTTCCGCCAGTGTAAGCCCGGTGAGCTCAACCACATCCGAAGGGGTGCAATCACCGAACCCGGTAAAGCGAAACCCATATTGACGACGCATGTTGCTTAACAGCCGTCGCAGGGTGCGATAGGGCTGCCCATGAAAAAAGTGGGTACACTGCTGGGCATCCGAGTCTTCAAAATAACCCGCTGGCACCGTGGTTATCATGCCGTTTTCAGTAATAAATGGATGACGGATACCCATGGCGTCCTGCAGCGGCCTGACCTCTTCCAGGGTTTTACTGGTATTGAACACCACCGGGATATTCAGCTCCCGGAGCCGCTGCAGTGCAGTGCTGGCCGCCTCCCATGAATAACTGTGGTGATCCAGCAGGCTGCCATCCAGATCCGTAAACACCAGAAACTGCTTCATAACCGTAACCCTGGATGGCCAGACCCGTTCATAGAAATGCTCATACCAGCACCCTCACTGAGCGAATTGATTCAGGCGGCGCTGATAAATGGCGTTGGTAGCCTCCACAAAGCCACTGATGCTGCCACAGTCAAAACGCTCACCGGCAAACTTGCAGGCAATAACATGGCCACTTCGGGCCTGGGAAAGAATCGCGTCGGTTAACTGTACTTCGCCATTTCTGCCAGGCGTCGTGTTTTCAATGATGTCAAAAATATCCGGCGTAAGAATGTACCGGCCAATCACTGCCAGATTGCTGGGCGCCTCTCCAGGCCCCGGTTTCTCCACCATATCCGTCACCCGAACCAGGTTGTCTCCCATGGGCTCTCCGGCAATCACCCCGTACTTGTCCACCTCTTCAGGGGGAACTTCCTGAACGGCCAGCACGGTGCAACGAAACTGGTTATACAATTCAACCAGTTGGGCCATAACCAACGGGCCATGATCATTGATGCAGAGATCGTCGGCCAGCACCACGCCAAAAGGCTGATCCCCCATCAAGGGCCTGCCAGAGAGAACCGCATGCCCCAACCCCAGCATCTGGTTCTGCCGTATATAGGAAAAAGTACAGGCCGACATGACGTCGCGAATACTGGCCAGCTTCTCTTCCTTCCCACTTCCGGAAATCTCCGCTTCCAGTTCATAGTTGATATCAAAGTGGTCGGGAATGGCGCGCTTGTTTCTGCCATTAACAAAACCAAGATCCGTCAATCCGGCCGCCATGGCCTCCTCAACACCGTATTGAATCAGGGGTTTGTCCACGATGGGCAACATTTCCTTGGGCATGGACTTGGTAGCGGGTAAAAACCGGGTGCCATACCCCGCTACAGGAAAAAGGCATTTTTTGATCATCAGTTCACTCCCTGTGCATTCTTGTATCCGTGGATATCCATCACTCAATGACTCATCAAGCAGAAGTTGTGCCAGTTTCAAATGGCACAACTTCTGCTTGTTTATCTTCACTGAAAAACCTGCATTGAAAAAACAAGTGTTCAGTTTTGTTATTGACAAGGAGCGCCTCTTGCAAAGCTACCCGATCCGGTTCGCCCGGTTTCACCAGGCCCTCAGTGAGCTGTTGCAACGGCCCTATGGGGAACAGGCAGAGAACCTGGCCAGCACCATTGTGCGCAGGGTTGAGCACTTTATTCATAAGCACCCGAACCTGAGCCACCCGGGTTGGAGTGAGAAAGATATTTTCCTGATCACCTACGGCGACAGTCTTATGGAGACTCCCCACAACCCAGATTCACCCCACCCCCTTAACACCCTGTGCGGCTTTCTTGAACACTATCTGGACGACCTCATTACCACCGTTCATGTCCTTCCCTACTTCCCTTTCAGTTCAGACGACGGTTTTTCGGTGATTGATTATCTGGCGGTAAACCCGGCTCTGGGAAACTGGGGTGATATTGCCAGGCTGGCCAGCCGGTACCGGGTCATGACCGACCTTGTCATCAACCATATTTCCCGGGAAAGCCTCTGGTTTGCGGATTTTGTCAGCGGCACCCGGCCGGGGCGCGACTTTTTTATTGAAGTGGATCCGGACACCGACCTGAGCCCCGTCATCCGTCCCAGGAACTCTCCGCTGCTGGTACCCATCCAGACCCGGAGGGGCACCCGGCACGTCTGGGCCACCTTCAGCGAAGACCAGATTGACCTGAATTTCAAAAACCCGGATGTCCTGATCCGGATGATCGACATTCTGCTTTTTTATCTGTCACAGGGCACCTCGGTGGTGCGCCTGGATGCCATCGCTTACCTCTGGAAGACCATGGGAACACCCTGCATTCACCGGCCCGAGACCCACAACATTGTCAAACTGATACGACGGGTTCTGGAAAAAGCCTGCCCTGGCAGTTTATTACTGACAGAAACCAATGTCCCCGACCCGGAAAACCTCAGCTATTTCGGCCAAGGGGACGAAGCTCACATGGTGTACCAGTTCGCCCTCCCCCCCCTGGTACTCCATGCACTGAACCGGGGCACGGAAAAATATCTGTCGCACTGGATCGATGCACAGCCCGATTACCCAGAGGGATGCACCGTATTGAACTTCACCGCCTCCCACGACGGCATCGGCCTGAGACCCCTGGAAGGCCTGGTTCCTGAAACAGAGGTGATGGAACTGGTGGACAGCATGCACCGCTTTGGCGGCTTTGTGAGTGTCCGCACGCTTTCTGACCAGAGCGAAAAACCCTATGAAATCAACATCTCTCTGTTTGATGCCATGAAGGGGACCCGACGAGGAGAGGACCACTGGCAGGCCCAGCGTTTTCTCTGCTCACAGATCATCATGTTGGGGATGCGGGGGATTCCGGCCATCTACATCCATAGCCTGCTGGCCACCCCCAACGACCTGGCAGGGGTTGAAAGCTCTGGCCGCACCCGCTCCATCAACCGGCGCCGATGGGCGATCGATGAACTGATCCCGGAACTGGACAACCCCGTCTCCATCCAGGGCATGGTGTTTCACACCCTGAAATCCCTGATGGCCATACGACAGAAGGAACCCTGCTTTCATCCGGACATCCCCCAGCAGGTCATGACCGTCAGCCCCGGAATTTTCGCCTTTCGCCGAGTGGACAACAACACCGGCCGCACCCTGGTGGCACTGCACAACCTGACCATGGTTCACCAGCAACTGACCATGGATGAATACCTGGGCTGGCATGATCTTATTGAACAGAAAACCGCGAACCTGTCCCAGCTCAAGCCCTATCAGTCCCTTTGGCTGGTAGATCCTTCTTCAGAACTATGATCCACAGGCCCCAAAAACGCCCTTTGAAAAAAAACCGTTAAGGAGCCAACAACAGAACGCCTGTTATTTTTTTCATTTATCTATCTACTTTTTGCCCCCTCTGGAATAACAATCACTTCGATGCGATGTTCTTTTGCCAGTCGTTCCATGACCGAATCTGATTGATCACAAATAGCGACAGTCTTGATGGATTTGGGTTGAAAAGTTTGTAGAAGTATGCCGGAAAAATAGGCCTGCCCCATCAGGTACATTCCAAGTCGGCCGGCTTTGACTTGAACGGCAATGATGTCTTTCCCCTTGATGGACACCTCCCTGGCGGAGGCTGTTCTTCTCTCATTGTCCAGAATGATGAGCCCATCGAGCAACCTGCGAGCAGCGGTTTTGTCGGGATGCTGTTTCACCAGCATGAATTCTTCTACAAGAATGCCACCTACCTGGTTCCAGTACTGCCGTAAACGCCACGTTTCTCTTTTGCTCATACTCAGGCTGATTGTTCAGGCCAATGATAGGGTGGTTGTCGGTGGGAGCGGGAAAAAGGTTAGGGCAACCTGGCTGGCAGCAGGAAAAGTCTCTGGTCGACTTTCCTCTGCCAGATAGTGGTGCATTCAGTGGTGATTACTCGACTCGAACATCCAACACAACCGGGATGAATCGTCGACCGTTGATTTTGGTACCCATGATGAGACTGGCTTCCACAGGGTACTCCAGCTCTTTCAGTTTTTGGATACAGGATTCGTCCAGATCAATCTCTTCCATTTCAAAGCCGCCAGATTGGGTGCACGTAAAGTTTCGGGTGCTATGCGCCAGAACAGGGCGGGTGGTGTAAACTTTCGAGAGCTCGAAATCATTTCGGTAGCGGGGTGAGTAACCGTGGCCGACTTTAAAGCCAAGCAGCATATGATTATCGGGGTTTTCCGGTGTCAGTGAGGGTGGCTGAACTGTCTGGCGTTTCAGAGCTTTATTAGCTTCAATGGCAGCGTCAGCGGCGCGATCGGCTTCCAGGGCTAACTGATCCACTTCGATCTGTAGGTTAGCCAGAACTTGCTGGTGAACTGGGTTGTTGATCCAGTGTCGCGGTGCAGTGGAAAGCACTGCCTGGGCCACCTCCTCTGGTGATGCATCCCTGGCCAGCTGGGACAGGTCGATCTCCATCATGCAGGCTTCGGTAGCCAACGCCTTGCTCTGTTTGTCATCATCCACCTTATGGGAGACGCAAACCTCAATATCCAGGGTTCGGTTTTCGTAGGGGTATCCCGTCGCGTCTGAACGATAACCGTTTATGAACACTTCCAGGTCGACTTTTTCGAACTCGATCCGTTGGCCCAGAATCTTCAGCTGGCGGACATGGGTTTTTCCCTGTTTGTCGATGGCAACGGCTTTGAGTTCGTCGGTGGGAATCAAAACGGCCTTGTGCTCTTGAATCATCTGTTTTGCGTAGCGGTACAAGGCCGTTTCAATACAGGCTTCGCTGTCAACGCCCTTGTGATGGGCAAAGTGGTGGGTGCGCACTTCCCCCTTGCGGGCAACCAGCGGTGCCTGGCAGCCAGGGCAGAAACAGTCGCATGAGAGGCCGCTGTCGACGTCTGATATATGCACGACTTTTCCCGCCTGGATACCGTAACGCAGCTCTACGGAACGCTCTTGTTGTTGGTTTTTTGTGCTCATGATCCATTCTCCTGTTAGTCATTCTGATCACTTGGCCAGCGGGGTGCTGGTGAGCTTAAGAGTGGTATGGCATAGTCCGCTGAAACAGAGATAAACATGGGTATAAGGGGTAAGTCGGGGTATGGAGAAGCTGGGGGTGGATACCGTTCAGGCCAGAGCAGATGCGGTGCAGAGTGTGTTGAGGTTTATCGAAGAGAAGGAGTGCCAGGAAAGCCTGACTTTTCCCCTTCTGTTTTTAAAAGCCTTGGCAAAATTGACTCAAAAAGATCTTGCCAGGGAGATTAAGTCGGAAAATTTGGTCTACGAGCCGAGTGAAATTATGAAATGGCTCGAAGATAATGTGGTTGCTCATTTCAAGTACGAAAGCGTGTCCGATTACATTGGTCGCCAGTATCGAGATTTATTCAAAAAATACTTGAACGACGATGTTCGTATCGAAGGCATTGCCAGTGAACATCAACTGAATTTTTATGGTGTGCCCGGAAAAATCACAGGAGGTGGAAAAGGAAAAAAGAATCAATATCGGCTGGAAGCCAAGCCTGTCTCCGATGAGGTGAAATCCACGGCCCATAAGCAAGCCGAGTACAATGTGCCCGGTGCGGTGCTTCGTTACAAGGAGCAGAAAAAAAAGCGTCTGCCAGGATTGGTGCGATGGCTGGATAATTTGGATATCGTGGGCTGGAAACTGGTCTTCCTTCTGGTCACGATTCTGTTCCCTCTCATGGTGTTTTTGTTGATTATGGGCAGTGTTTCTGTTGCGCCCATCTTACCCAGCGTTAGCCAGTTTATTTTGAGCGGGATGACCTGGCCCATTCTGGGCTCCTTTGTGTTTGTGGCTCTGTTTGGTTTCGTATATCGATTGCTGGATAAGCGGGTGGCCATGGTACCGGACTGGATGAGTATCACCAGCTCCTGTATCTGGCTACTGGAATATCGACCGATCAAAGGGGAAGGGGGGCGTTACCAGCATCGCAGAATTGCTCTGGTGCATTACAGCGGCCAATGCCCGGTTTGTGGGGGCGTGGTCGTGATCGGTAAAGGGGGCTGGCGCTTTCCCGGTCGGCTGGTGGGTCGCTGTGATGAGAACCCTGTTGAACATGTTTTCACCTTTGATCATGTGACAAAGGCTGGAAAGCCATTGCTATAGTGGCACATTACTGTTGGGTGTTAACTTGATGCGGTGTCAACCGAGGCTGGCTTGGGTTCTTCTGCAACAGTTGAGGCTGAGCTTTAAGCCCGGTAAAATCATTTTCTTTCCAACGGGAAAAAGTGATTTTCTATCTGCTGGCTGACTATGCCCATGGTACAAAGGCGAGCCGTGACTTTGTTCAGGGTCCCTTTGGCTTAATCCCAGGACCGGATGACGATATTGAGTACGCTGTTATCGCAGGCCATCCTTGGCTTGCTTTTTATCTCCTTAAAGCGCATGAGCCCCACAGGTATGACGGCGCTGTTCAAATTAAATGTTGCTAACATGGTCTATACTCCCTGAGCATGAGAATTGTCGTGTAAAGTGGAGTTCCAGCCATGAAACCTCAGCAATTCCAAGACATCCTGAAGTCCATACCCATGATGTCCCCAGAGCAGATCGGTGTCCTCCATAAAACTCTGCCGCCCTCACCCATTGCCGGTGATGCACAAGGTATTTCCGG
>NZ_JBLYZI010000149.1:0-10056 GCF_057680865.1 Endozoicomonas sp. Z74 | reverse complement strand
GCCGTAATGCTCAAGCCTTTCTGAAACTGGATTTTGTTCTTAGCCATGACAACACCTCGCTTGAACTGAAAGCCAGTGTCGTCATTTTAGCCGAGAAATCGAGCTGAGGTTGGGTGGTAATCAGGTAAATCTATAAAAATCATCCCGTTCATATCCCATACTTTCAATCAAATCTCCTACTTTTTGTCTCTTCCTCAACCAAGAGTCCCCAGTAGTATTTTTATTTACTTTTCCCTTTATTTTTTGTGCTTTTTCTTCATTACTAGCCAACTCTTGCTCTACATGCACAACTGTCTCTTCTGAATCCAGGGGGGCCACATGCAAATTGGCTCCTATCGGGCTTTGTACTAACTCATCTTGTGAGTATTGATCCAGCTCAGCTGGACGATTCATAATAAAATCAAGATAGGGGCAAGATGGATTTATTTTTCTATGAACATCAAACGGACTTTGACTCTCCATCCATGACACAATGCCTGATGCAGCGGAACAGAAAAAACACTTAACTTTGTCAGGTGAAAACTTACTCTTCAAAAAACCAGGAAGAGGCCTACCCTGAACAAAATAGAACCCAGCATAAGCAACTTCTTTTGGAGACATTTTCAGTTTATCCAAGATTTCTATCGCAGGCTTCACACTGAAAGTTCTTAACCTTGCAGTTTCACTTCTCATTGATTCATTGATTTTTCCTTTTAGAAAGGGAAGCTTACCAATGGGAACGACATCTTGCCCCCAGACCTGAAAGCCAATCGTGGCCCTGCGCAGCTCTTCATTTGAAATGCCAGCAAAATTATCCCAGAATTCCTGAGCCTCTGAACTCAAGGAACCTCCAGAGCAAGATTCCATATCAATATAACCTCATCAAAAGAGCCTAAAGCAATAAAATAAGTACGTGTATTTTCTACAGCGGTATTGATATGGACTTTACTCACTAGGTAAAGTTCATTTATCCACGAATGACTTACACTCTTGCCAGTAAGCCTCCATCTCCTCCAGCGTCAACTGCTGGAATTCCTGCTGATTGTCCGTAGCCAGTGCTTCCATGGCCCTGAACCGCTGATCAAACTTCCCACAGGCCTGCCTCAGGGCCATATCCGCATCCACTCCCAGATGACGGGCCAGGTTGACACAGGCAAACAATAAATCCCCCACTTCCTCGGCCACACGTTCCTGGCTTTCCTGCCGGGCCTCCCTGATTTCCACCAGTTCCTCTTCAACCTTGGCAAACACCGGCGAGGCATCGGGCCAGTCAAAGCCCACTCTGGCCGCAGCAGACTGGATTTTATCCGCCCGTTTGAGTGCAGGAAGAACGGCAGGCAGGTCATTGGGCATGGCCGAGGCGCTCTGGTGGCGCTGCTTCTTTGATTTTTCCTCTTGCTTGATGGCCTGCCAGCGCACTTTGACCTCTTCCGGTGAAAGGCGGGTCGTAGCCATGGAAGAGTCCAGGGAGCCATCTGGAAAGACGTGGGGGTGTCGTCGAATCAGCTTTGCCAGCAGTTCCCGGGTGATGTCTGAGAAATCAAAGCGCCCTTCCTCTTCCCCCATCCGGGCATGGAAGATCACCTGAAACAACAGGTCTCCCAGCTCTTCCCGAAGGTTATCGTAATCTTCCCGCTCAATGGCCTCCACCACTTCACAGGCTTCCTCCAGGGTGTAGGGGGCAATGGTGGCAAAATTCTGTTTAAGATCCCAGGGGCAACCCTGTTCACGATCCCGGAGCCGGGCCATCAGAGTGATCAGATCGTCTACGACATGGTTCAAAGGGTTACTCTCCCGAAAACTCATTTCAATTTGTACAATGAAAAAAAAGGTTTCAGATAGAATACCCTCTGAAACCCTTTTGGACACACGACAACCTGCTAGCCCATCGTTCGATGACGAACCGCCTCAATGACATTGGGCAGCTGGGCTACCTTGGCCAGAACCCGGCCAAGACTTTCCAGGCTTGGAACTTCCATGGTCAGCAGCATGCTGGCCAGGTGCTCTTCCTTGCTGGTTCGGGTCTGCATGGACAATACATTGACTTTGTCGTTTGCCAGTACCACCGTAATATCCCGTAGCAGTCCGGGACGATCATAGGCAGTGATCACCACGTCCACCGGGTAACTGTAGTCAGGACGATGCCCCCAGTTCACCTCGATCAACCGCTCCGGCTCCCGCTCCTGCAACGAAAGGGCTGTCGTGCAATCCTGGCGATGGATGGTCACTCCTCGCCCCATGGTAATGTAGCCAATGATCGGGTCACCGGGCACGGGCTGACAGCAACCGGCCATCTGGGTCAACAGGTTTCCGACACCGTCAATATTGATCGTGCTGTCGGACACCCGCTCCTGCTGGGGACGGGTGCGGATTTCAAAAGATTTTTCCTCCTCTGGCGCCACCTGCTTCTGGGCCAGCGCCACCACATGACGTAGTTTGATATCGCCAGCACCAATGCCCGCAAACATATCTTCTGAAGCGGGACAGTTGACCGATTCTGCCAGTTGATCAAAATCAACACCACTGAGGGCCTGGCGTTTCAATTCCGCTTCCAGCAGGCTCTGGCCATCCATAATATTGGCATCACGATCCTGCTTCTTGAACCAGCTGGTGATCTTTGCCCTGGCACGGGTCGTCGTGACATAGCCCAGGTCAGGGTTCAACCAGTCGCGGCTGGGATGGGCATTGGGCGCTGTCAGGATTTCCACCTGATCGCCGGTTTTCAGTCGATGGTTCAGGGGTACAATACGTCCGGCAACCTTGGCTCCACGACAACGGCTTCCCACTTCGCTATGAATACGGTAGGCAAAGTCGATAGGGGTAGCGCCTGTGGCCAGGTCCACCACATGACCGTCCTTGGTGAACACATAGATCCGGTCCGGCTCTACATCAGCACGCCACTGGCCACCCAGGTCACCCAGGTCACCCAGGTCTTCATGCCACTCCATGACCTGGCGCAACCAGGATATTTTTTCTTCGTAGCTGTCACTGCGGCTGTTAACGTCAGTGCCCTTGTATTTCCAGTGGGCGCAAACCCCCAGCTCCGCTTCTTCATGCATATCATGGGTACGGATCTGTACCTCCAGGGTTTTGCCTTCCGGGCCAAACACCGCCGTATGAAGCGAGCGATAACCATTTTCCTTAGGCGTGGCAATATAGTCGTCAAATTCCTGGGGAATATGATTCCACAGAGAGTGCACTACCCCCAGGGAGGCATAACAATCCCGTACCTCATCGGTCAGGATTCGCACGGCACGGATATCGTAGAGATCCCTGAAATCCACATTCTTGCGCTTCATTTTGCGCCAGATGCTGTAGATGTGCTTGACGCGACCATTGACCTCCGCCCGGATATTGGATTCCCCCAGCGCCTTTTTCAGGGTCTCCACCACATCCGTAATGTATTGCTGCCGGTCCAGGCGCTTGCCATCCAGCAGTCGGGCAATCTTTTTGTAATCCTGGGGTTTGAGATAGCGGAAAGAGAGGTCTTCCAGCTCCCACTTGATGTAACCGATGCCCAGCCGGTGTGCCAGAGGGGCATAGATCTCGAACACTTCCCGGGCCACCCGCTGCTTTTTCTCTTTACTGGCATTGCGAACCGCCCGAATGGCGCAGGTACGTTCCGCCAGTTTGATCAGGGCCACCCGGACATCATCAATGATGGACACCAGCATTTTCCGGACTTTTTCCAGCTGATCCTGACGCTGGTCAAGTACCTGCCGGCGCGCCGGGTTCTGAACGGTACTGATGGCCGCCATGCCCTGCACATCCCGGATCAAGCCAGCAACGGTTTTGCCAAAGCCGGTTTCCACCTCTTTCAGGGGCAGTTTGGTTTCCCGGACGGCCCGATAGAGAATGGCAGCCACCAGGGATTCCATGTCCAGCTTCAGCTCCGCAAGAATCTCAACCATTTCCAGTCCGGTACGGAAACACCCCTGCCCGGTGGGCCATGCGGTTTCAGCCTCCTGAGCGTCCTGAAGGGCTTTTGATTCCACCTGGCGAACCCATTCACAGGCCTCCCTCAGCCTGCCGGTGTCTCCCACTTGGTACCGATCCTGAAGGCGGCTCAGCCAGGCGTCCAGATCGACACTGCCGTCAAAATGCTGCGGCTGATCTTCTCTTACCTTGACCATCTATCCCATTCCATTCCTATCGAGTAAACAACGCCATCGACTCCACATGGGCAGTCTGGGGAAACATGTCCATAACCCCCAGTCGCTCCAGTGCAAACCCATATGATGCCAAAAGCCCTGCATCCCGCGCCAGTGTCGCCGGGTTGCAGGAAATATAAAGCAGCCGGTCAGGCAGTGCCTCAGCCAGCTGACGAATCACCGCTTCAGCCCCGGTCCGGGGTGGATCCAGTAACAGGGCATCATAGTGCTGGTGAAACCAGCTCTGCCGCCTCAGGTCACTGGACAGGTCAGCGGCATGAAATTCCGTATTTTCTATAGCATTCAGCAGGGCATTGGCTCTTGCCTGCTTCACTGAGCTCTCACTGCCCTCCACTCCCACAACCTGGCCTGATTGTCTGGCCAGGGGCAGTGAAAAATTGCCAAGCCCACAAAAAAGATCCAGAACACGGGCATCCTGTTCCAGAGCTAACCAGTCCAGAGCCTGGGCCACCATGGCCCGGTTCACAGGCCAGTTCACCTGGGTAAAGTCCAGAGGACGAAAACGCAATGTCACATCGGATTCAGGCAACCGGTAATAAAGCTCACCGGTTCTATTCTCCGGATCAGGAGAGTACAGACAATCCACCTGATCGGGCCCACTCTGAAGGAACAGGTAAAGCGACTCCTGTTCGGCATAGGTCACCAGCTTCTGGCGGTCCGCCTCTGAAAGCGGCCGGATATGACGCAACAATACCGCCCTGCCATTATCCGCCAGAAAGCACTCCGCATGGGTAATCGCTTCACGGGCCCTGAGAGCAGGCAGTAATGTCTGCAATTGTAACGGCAATGACTGAAGGGGGTCTGCCAGAACCGGGCATTCATGGATAGTACAAATGGCCTGGCTGGCTTTCTCTCGAAAGCCCAGGTGCAACCGACCCTTTTTCCAGCGAATGGCCAGGCGACAACGGAAACGATAGCCATAAGGACTGGAGACCAGAGGCTCTGCCAGCCTTTGTGGCTCGACCCCGGAAAAACGGCTCAGCTGGTCCAGAACAATCCCCTGCTTTCCCCTGATCTGCCCCTCGTGGCTCCAGTACTGCAGGCTGCAGCCACCACACCGGGCAAAATGAGCGCACTGGGGATCGCAGCGTTCCGGTGAACGGGTCACCAGCTCAGTTGCCCGGGCATTGACATAACGGCGCTTCGTTTCAGTCACCTGAACCCGGACCGTCTCCCCCTTCAGGGCGCCTTCCACAAACAATGCCTTTCCCCGGTGGCGGCCAAGGCCTCTTCCATCATGGGACAGGGCATCAACAAGCACATCCCCATCAATACGACAGGAGGTGGAGGATGTACGGTTCAAACGCATGAATCAGTTTCCGTATACGACGGCCTGAAAGCAGAAAACTGCCCACAGGCACTGGATAAAATGTCAATCAAATAAAGAGCCCGGATTCTACTATGGAATCGCCGGTTTGATCAGCTGGCATACATCAATGCTTTTGTAAATCAATCACTATGAGCCTTGACACTTCTGCTAGCTCTGGACCTCAACCAGATCAAATACACCGGTTGACAGGTAACGGTCCCCCCGGTCACAGATAATGGCAACAATGGTGGCATGGGAAACTCGCCTGGAGAGCCTCAGCGCTCCCGCCACCGCGCCTCCGGAGGAAACACCACAGAACACACCCTCCTGTCGGGCCAGTTCCCGCATACAATGCTCCGCTTCCTGCTGGCTGATGTCCATTACCTCATCCACTGCAGAGGCATCAAAAATATCAGGCAGGTACCCAGGATTCCACCGTCGTATGCCCGGAATACTGGCCCCTTCAGCAGGCTGAAGACCGACAATCTGGATATCCGCATTTTTCTGTTTGAGATATCGGGAGGTTCCCATGATCGTCCCGGTTGTGCCCATGGAGCTGACAAAATGAGTCACTTCCCCCCCGGTCTGGCGCCAGATCTCAGGCCCGGTAGAGCTATGATGGGCCAGAGGGTTATCAGAGTTGGCAAACTGGTTCAGCACCTTGCCCAGCCCCTGGCGCTGCATGTCCAGAGCCCGGTCACGGGCCGCCTCCATGCCATCAGGCTCAAGTATCAACTCAGCTCCGTAGGCATTCATGGCCGCCCGCCGTTCGACACTCATGGTATCCGGCATGACCAGCACCATTCGATAGCCACGAATGGCCGCAGCCATAGCCAGGGCAATGCCCGTGTTGCCACTGGTGGCTTCAATCAGGGTATCCCCGGGCTGGATATCCCCCCGGGCTTCAGCCTCAGCAATCATCGACAGTGCCGGACGGTCTTTCACCGAGCCCGCCGGATTCTGCCCTTCCAGTTTCAGTAGCAGGGTGTTGGTGGTATCCCCTCCCATACGCTGCAAACGAACCAGGGGGGTATTACCAATAATTGACTCAATCGTCGGGTATTCCATGGACACAGAACTTCCAATAATTTTATTATGCCTGACAGGCGCCAGCCATGACCGGCGCCCCATCATAGCAGAACACCCTCACAAAAAAGCAACAATGCAGTAGGGAAAGGTATCCCATGAGACATAACCTTCAGGCATTTCGTCAGCGCATACTGCTGATGGCTTTACTGCCCGGCATCGTGATTTCCCTGCTGATGGCAGCGATCTATCTCACCAAACGTTATACCGAGCTGGATGAACAGCTGCTCTCCAAGGCTCAGGACTATACCCGCCACAAAGCCGGCATTGTGGCTCTGATCCTACACCGGGATCACCAGAAAGAACTCCAGAGTCTGATCAGTATGATGCTGGATGATTCCGATATCCGGGCGGTGAGCATTGTCCGGCCGGATGGCACTGAATGGCTCCATGCCGGCCCCAAACTGACTCGTAGTGGTGAGATTCATTCGTTGCTATCCCATGAGCAGCAGTACTACAGGAATCAACGCATACTTCAGGTGGCCAGCCCTGTCACCCTATTTGAAGAAAAGGGCGAAGAGGTATTCCCCCAGGCCTGGATACTGATCGACTATTCCTATGCGGAAACCCACCTGATCAAGTACCGCTCCCTGGCGTTCAGCATTACCATTGTTGCCCTTGGGCTCGCCCTCTCCCTGGTCATCAGCCTGAAACTGGGCAATGCCGTTACCCGTCCCCTGGAGAACATGGCACGGGTCATCAGCCGGATACGGGATGGTTTTTTTGATACCCGCCTGCCCGACACCCCCCACAGCCTGATGTTCGGCCTGGAGTCTGCTATCAATGAAATGCTGGACAGCCTGCAGGCCCAGCACCAGAAAATGACCCGCAACATTGAACAATACAACGCCGACCTTCAGGAGACCCTGGAAACCATTGAGATTCAGAATGTGGAGCTGGATCTGGCCCGGAAAGAAGCCCTTGAGGCCAGCCGTAGCAAGAGTGAATTTCTGGCCAATATGAGTCATGAAATCCGCACCCCGCTCAATGGCATCATCGGTTTTTCCAACCTGATGCTGCACTCCAGCCTGACGCCCCAGCAACATGATTACATGAGCACCATCGAAAAGTCCTCCCAGGGGCTGTTGACCATGCTCAACGATATTCTCGACTTTTCCAGGATTGAGGCGGGCAAACTGGAGCTGGACCCTCAGCCGGTCAATCTGAGGGAGCTGGTGGAAGAAGTGATGACCATTATGGCCCCCGCCGCCCACAGCAAGTCTCTGGAAATGGTCAGTTTTATATACGACGACGTACCAGAAAGTATCCTCATTGACGGCCAGCGTCTGCGGCAGATATTGACCAATCTGGTCAGTAATGCCGTGAAATTCACCAGTTACGGCTCCGTATCGGTAAGAGTCATGTTAAACCAGGAGATCGATGATGGCCTGATGTCTCTGAAAATATCCGTGGCGGATACCGGTATCGGCCTGACCCGGGAACAACACCATTCGCTGTTCCATGCGTTTGCCCAGGCGGACAGTAGCCGAACCCGAAAAGCCGGGGGAACAGGACTCGGCCTGGCCATCAGTAAAAGCCTGGTCGAACAGATGAACGGAGAAATCGGCCTTGAGTCCGACCTGGGTCAGGGAGCCACATTCTGGTTTACCTTCCAGGCCCGGGTCCAGATCAAGCCCCTATCTGATACTGCTGAACAACCCTTACTGTCGGGAAAGAGTGTCCTTCTTGTGGAGCCCCAGGAATTGACCCGACTGTCGATATTTCACCTGTTAACCCGACTGGGAGCGGATATCACAGCCGTTGCCAGCCGTCGCCTCATGCTGCAGACCATTAAGGAAAAAGGCACTTTTGACCTGACCCTGATCAGTCTTGACGATCAATCCATTGACTCCGCTCTTGCTGAGCTGGAGGTGTTTTCTCAACCCTTCCCGGTAATTTTGCTGACCCAGGCCGGTTCCGCCGGGTTACCCGATAACCCGCTTCCAGACAATGTCAGCACTCTGTTGAAGCCAGTCAGCCTGAGCCGACTGGCAGCCCTGATTTCCCTGAAAGAAGGCAACCCCGGCCCCTGGCAGCAGCAGCTCAGCCAGTCCCGCAAGATACTGGCCGTTGACGACAACCCGGTCAATCTGAAGCTACTGAAAACCATCCTCACCAACCTTGGCCAGCAAGTCTCGACCGCAGAGAACGGCTTTGAAGCCATTGAGCTATGTCGTCACAGCCATTTTGACCTTATTTTCATGGACGTACAGATGCCCGGACTGGACGGTATTGAAGCTACCCGGAAAATACGACAGCTGGACCACCCCAACCAGCGGGTACCGGTGATAGCGGTCACAGCTCACGCCCTGCCAGAAGAGAAGAAAAAGTTGCTGCAAAGCGGCTTTGACGACTACATGAGCAAGCCGGTGAGCGAAAAGCTGCTGATCACCATGATTAACCAGTGGACCCACCTGCCAGCCAGCCCGGAACAGTCCCGTCTGAAACCCATACATAAAACTTCTGAACACGCAATGAAGGCCCTGCCCCTGTCAGGGCCTGAAACCGGGACCACCCGGGAAGATTCTCCGGTCAATATGGACCTTGCTGTCCGGCTGGCAGCGGGCAAACATGAGCTGGCCATGGAAATGCTGGACATGTTGAAAGAGGGGCTGGCCGATGACTTAACAACCCTGAGGCAGGGGTGGAAAAGCAACGACTTTCCCGCGGTCCTGGAAAGGGTTCACCGGCTCCATGGTGCCTGCCGTTATTGCGGAGTTCCTGAGCTGGAAAAAATCTGTGACCGCCTGGAAACCCGGCTGAAGAAGCACAATACGTTAGATCAGAGCGATATCAAAGAGGACTTCCACCTGCTGCTCCAGGCCATTTTAAGACTGCAGACGTGGGAAGTAGAGGCAGAGCCTGTTTGAGCTTAGTTGCTGCTACAGCCCAGCTATATTAAAAATCGTCCAAGAGCACGCCAAAATACAACGTTTGCAGAAGAATCAATGCTAAAATCGTTATCTTTTATAAAATACTCAAAAATCAGTACACAGAAACAAAGAGAAGCCTAATGGTTAATCGCTGCGCAATGACGGGTAAAATCGTTGAAGGGTCTTCTGATGCTATCTGGGATGATGGAGAATGGATAAGCTGGGACTGGATCAACGAGCAACTTTACGAACAAGAGCTTCGAGAAAAATTTCCAAATGCTGATCCAAGCCTGATCGGAATATTCGAACAGCTCGTATATGATGCTCAAGTGTACAGAGAAATTACAGAACGATATCTTCCAATTTTTGGAGAATTAGGCGAGCTTTTCGCAGAAATAACCTTTGGTATTGGTGTTACCCACTAAAAGTGGACACCTATTGTTGATTTACTTCTTCAAACTTAGCAGGGCTAAGATAACCCAGTGCTGAGTGACGTCGAGTTCTGTTATATGTAGTAGTTCAGACCTGATCTGACAGTCACCGATTTTTCAGAGGGTGTCTGTCAGGTCAAATTCAGGCTACAAATTTTTCCTTCCAGATCTCTTTGCCATCTATCAGAGTTTCCATTGGCGTTCTT
>NZ_JBLYZI010000148.1:0-10360 GCF_057680865.1 Endozoicomonas sp. Z74 | reverse complement strand
ACCTTCTCAAGCTTGATACTTCAGTGAAGGCTGGTATCAAGAACAAACGTAAAACCTGTGGCTGGGATGAAGACTATATGATGAAAGTGCTTGGGCTGATTGATTCTTGATCATGTTTTTGCCCTGGGGTTACCGGAACAGTGAATGATTCAGGCAGGGTCAAACAGTTGTATGATGCTGGAAAAATCCTGGGTAGCCCCGGATCGGTTGGCATGCATACGATACAGATTATCCGCCAGGGACGCCATGGGCGTTGAAGTTCCACTGCCCGCAGCAGCCCCCAGAGCCAGCCCGAGATCCTTAGCCATCAGCCCCACCATAAAGCCTCCCTGGTAACCATTACTGGCAGGAACTCCGGGCATAACACCGGGCACAGGGTTGTATTTATCCAGCACCCAGTTGCCACCGGAGCTTTTGCTCATGATTTCTGACAATACTGCAGGGTCCAGGCCATTATCCATGCCCAGTTTCAGGGCTTCAGAAGTTCCGGTCATCAGAACCGCCAGCAGCATATTATTACAGATCTTGGCCAGCTGCCCGGCACCGGCGCCTCCCGCATGGAAAATATTCTGGCCCATGATGTTAAGGTAAGGACGGGCACGCTCCAGGGCGTCTTCGCTACCTCCCACCATAAACGTCAGTGTGCCGGCTTCAGCCCCGGCGGTGCCTCCGGAAACCGGCGCATCGATAAAGTCAATCCCAAGCTTCGCCGCAGACTCTCCCACCTGGCGGGCCACATCCGCCTCAATGGTGCTGCAGTCAATGACCAGGGTTTGACGGCCGATGGATGAAAACAACCCTTCTTCCGATCCTTGACCAAGGTACAGAGAACGGACGTGCTTCCCGGCAGGCAACATACTGATGATGACGTCAGCCCCTTCCGTTGCCGCAGACACTGACTCCGCCCTGGAGCCACCGGCCTGCTCAAACTGTTCCAGCGCCTCAGGCACCAGATCAAAGCCACTGACATCGTATCCGGCCTTGACCAGATTTCGGGCCATTGGCCCGCCCATATTTCCCAGTCCGATAAATGCGATGGTTGTCATTATTATTGTTACCTCACTTTGAACCCGTTCACCCCTTTTCGCGACGGCCATTCGCCCCCGGCTACTTGTAACTCCACTATTTATAGAGCCACTGAGGCTTCCGCTTCTCCAGAAACGCCCTGACACCTTCCTGCTGGTTCGATCCCGTAAACAGCTCCAGGAACAGTTCCCGTTCAGTAGGCAGCGCATCCCGGGAAAATCCTGAACGCCCCATTTGCACCAGTTTCTTGCAGGCTTTCAGCGCATCCGGGCTCTGTTTGCCCGCCATTTCAGCCAATGCCCTGGCCCGGGCAGGGGCTTCACCTTTACCAACAACCTCTTCCACCAGGCCTATGGCCAGGGCTTTGTCTGCCCCAACTTTCTCACCGCAGAGAATCATCCGTTTGGCCCAGGCTTCCCCCACCAGCAAAGTCAGGTTCTGGGTGCCACCGGCACAAGGCAACAGGCCCACAGCTGCTTCCGGCAAAGCCATCACCGCCTGCTCTTCCGCTACCCGAAGGTCACAGGCCAGCGCCACTTCAAGGCCGCCTCCCATGGAATAGCCATTGACGGCCGCCACCGATAACCCCCGAAAATCACTGAGTGCCTCAAATGCCGCACCAAACGCTTCCGCAAAGGGTCGGGCCTGTTCCGGAGTAAGGCCATCAAACCGCTTGAGATCCGCTCCGGCGCTGAAAAACTTCTCTGAGACAGAGGTAATCACCAGGGCAACTATCTCAGGCTTCTCATTCAATTCCCGGACAATGCTTTCCAGATGATTCAGGCTTTCCGGTGTCCAGGTATTGGCTGGGGGGTTGTCAATGGTCACAATGGCTGTCTGACCTTCATAGGACAACGTCAAAGCCTGGGACGGTTCAGTATTCGCTTTTGCATCCTTTGCTGTTATAGGCATCGTTATTGTAACTCCATACCGCTGTGGGAAATGCTCTCTGCAAGCAGACGACGGGCGACGATCAGCCGCATGATCTCGTTAGTACCTTCGAGAATCTGGTGCACCCGGGTATCCCGGACATGACGCTCCAGGGGGTATTCCTTGATATAGCCATAGCCACCGTGAACCTGCAGGGCTTCATTGCAGACCTTGAAACCGATATCCGTGGCAAACCGTTTGGCCATGGCACAATAAGCGGTGGCTTCCGGGTCTTTGTTATCCAGCTTGAACGCCGCCAGACGAACCATCTGCCGGGCGGCTACTAATTCCGTATTCATATCCGCCAGTTTAAACTGCAGCGCCTGAAACCCCGCCAGCTCCCTACCAAATTGCCTGCGTTCCTTCATATAGGCCCGGGCGGTATTCAGGGCCTGCTGGGCGGTTCCCACCGAACAGGTGGCGATATTAATCCGCCCGCCATCCAGCCCTTTCATGGCAAAGGTAAAGCCCTCCCCTTCTTCACCCAGGAGGTGATCCACAGGAATCCGGACATTATCAAAAGAGATCAGTCGGGTCGGCTGGGCATTCCAGCCCATTTTCTCTTCTTTCTTGCCGTAACTGATTCCTTCCTGATTGGCAGGTACCACAAAAGCGGAGATACCTTTCGGGCCATCTTCACCGGTTCTGGCCATCACCAGCAGAAGATCGGTACTGCCGGCCCCGGATATAAACATCTTGGAGCCATTGAGAACGTATTCATCACCCTCCCTGACCGCACGGGTCTTAAGAGAGGCGGCATCACTTCCGGCCCCGGGCTCAGTAAGACAATAAGACGACAGCTTTTTACCCGTAACCAGCCCTTCCCCCCAGTCAGCCCTGACTCTTTCCGAGCCGAACTCTCCCACCATCCAGGCCACCATGTTGTGAATGGTGATATAGGCGGTGGTTGCCGTGCATCCCATGGCCAGCTGCTCAAACACCAGGTGCGCATCCAGCCGGGACAGCCCAAGCCCTCCCATGGACTCACTGGTGTAAAGAGAACAGAACCCCAACTCTCCAGCGGCCTGTATCACATCCACCGGAAAAGTGGACTCAAGATCCCAGCGGGCGGCATTAGGCGCCAGCTCCGCTTGTGCAAACTGTTGTGCGAGATCACGAAACGCGACCTGGTCTTCAGAAAGGTTATAATCCATCGCGGTCTCTCTTCTTGTTCTTTGGGAGCCTTTGCAGGCCAACCGGTGCGGGATGCCCTGCTGATCACTTACATCATTTCTACCGCTACCGCTGTGGCTTCCCCTCCACCGATGCAGAGAGAGGCAACGCCCCGATGACCACCGGTGCGCTTCAGGGCGTGCAACAGCGTCACCAGAATCCGGGCACCACTGGCCCCCAGTGGGTGACCCAGGGCGCAGGCTCCGCCATGAATGTTGACCTTGTTGTGATCCAGCCCCAGCTCCCTCATGGCCATCATGGCGACCACCGCAAACGCTTCGTTCACCTCAAACAGATCCACATCACTGACCTGCCAGTCCACTTTCTGCAGCAGCCGGTCAACACAATCGATGGGAGCCAGAGTAAACTCTTCCGGTTTCTGGGCATGACTCTGATACCCCACAATTCGAGCCATGGGTTTTAATCCCTGGGCAACCGCATCCTCCTCGCGCATTAACACCAGGGCTGCAGCACCGTCGGAGATTGAGCTGGAGTTGGCAGCGGTGACCGTGCCATCACGGGTAAAAGCGGGCCTCAGTTGTCTGATTTTTTCCGGTTTTGCCTTGCCGGGCTGTTCATCGGTATCAACCAGCACCTCAGCCCGTCCTTTCCGGGTTTCAACCGGAACAATTTCTTCAGCAAAAGCACCGGAGGCAATGGCGGTATTGGCCCGTTCCAGAGAAGCCAGAGCGTAGTCGTCCATGGCTTCACGGGTGAGCTTAAAGCGATCGGCGGTTTCCTGGGCAAAAACACCCATGGCGATACCCTTGTAGGCATCTTCCAGACCATCGGTAAACATATGGTCCTTGACCTGCCCGTGACCCAGGCGCATGCCTCCGCGAGCTTTATCCAGCAGATAGGGGGCATTGGACATGCTTTCCATCCCCCCGGCGACGACCAGATCCGCTTCTCCGGTCTGAAGCTGAGCAGCCCCCAGCATCACTGTTTTCATGCCGGAGCCACAGAGTTTGTTCAATGTTGTCGTGGGTACATGGTCAGGAATTCCGGCCTTAAGAGACGACTGTCGTGCAGGACCCTGGCCGGTACCGGCAGGCAACACGCAGCCCATCATCACTTCCGACACTTTTTCCGGCTGGACTCCCGCCCGCTCAAGGGCCGATTTGATGGCAATGGTGCCCAGTTCCGTGGCGGATACGGAGGATAAATCCCCCTGAAATCCACCCATTGGGGTCCGCGCTGCGGCAACAATCACAATATTCTGACTGAAAGACGGCATGAGAAACTCGCATTGTTATTATTGGTTAAATTGGCGTCGCCAAGCGTTGACTGGCTGGAAAAAGTATCCGGCAAAACCCGCCTGCCAGATTTCATGTGGAAGCTTGCGACCGTCAGGACACGATAACAAACCCCAACAACTTTACGCAAACGTCAACCTGACACAAACGCTCCCTGATGCCCGGGATTGACTGTTGATCGGGGAATTATACGACAGCCCTACAGACAGCAGCTCCCCCGTTTGAACTATTCAACAAACCATTTTCTCCCTTGTATAATCAAGCCTCTGCCCAACAGAAAATGTGTTGAACTGACTTCATGGAAGGGGTCCTCCTATCTTTGTATTGCATTTTGTATTCCCCGGGTTAGCCCTGGCACTATTTACCCTCATTTCTGATGATCAAGCCAAGCATTCTGATGTACTGGTGATCATAGAGAACCTCAGTATTCATTATTGCTTTGTTATCGTTCCTCATCTGATATGGGTTTCAGTATCTCTATACACTGACACATCAAGGGAGCACATCAATGGCGGGCTGACCGGGCTTCAAATTTTGATGCTGTCGGTGTTTTTTCTCATTCACCTGTCGAACAACCCTGAAGCCACAAACGGTTGGTTCCTCTATATCATCCTGTTTCCGGCAGCGATCTTTTTTGGCGCTTTATCTACCAGGTTCATCAACCATCTGGCCAGATGATCCTCCCTTCAGGTAAGCTGGTTTTCAGGACATGTTAAGGAACAACCATGCCTGTATTCACTGCAAAAAGGATCGCTCTCTTCGGTAAACCTGAAAGAGTTTCCCCTCACTTATGGAGCTGGCTTCTCTTCCCGTATTTCTTGTTGGCAATGCCCGCTTACCCCCACAGCAACCATAACAACGAAGTCCAGATTAAGGTGAGCAATGGCCAGCGTTGCATTATCTCCAATGGCCTTCCCGATCACGATACCGGACAGTTCCCCAACAGCGGTAACCCAAACCGCATTCGCCTGCAGGATGTCCGACTCTGCGTTACAACCCAACCAGCCAAAGTGCAAAAAGCTCAAACCGTCAAAGGCTCCATCGGCGTGGCCCTCAATGGTGTCCAGATCCGTCCGTCCACCGCAGATTATTACGACCCGTCAAGCCACCGGGGCTTCAGCCGTGACCGGAGCTCTGGCTGGAACCTTGAAGGGCTGGGGGCCCGGGACAAGCTGGGTATGGATCATAACAACGCCCATGTAGACCGGACAGGCCTTTATCATTATCACGGCGTCGCCAGAGCCCTGATTGACTCCCGGGAATCAACCCTGATCGGTTATGCCGCTGACGGGTTTGAAATTCATTATGCGAGCACCCACCAGGCATCAAGCTACCAGCTGAAACCCGGAACACGTCCCACTGCTCCAGGAGGGCATTACGACGGCACCTTCAATGAAGACTGGGAATACCGGCCTGGATCAGGCACCCTGGATGAGTGTAATGGTGGATTTTTAATGGGGGAGTTTGTCTATTTTGCCACAGAGGACTACCCGTTTTTCCCCCGCTGTCTCTGGGGGCGGATCAGCGGTGACTTTCTTCATAACCGGCCATCCCGGGACTCTGAAGGAAGGCAGAACAGGCAACCGTCATCAAGGCATAGAAGGCCACCTCTGGAAGCCTTATCCGCTTGTTCCGGAAAAACCAGCGGGGATAGCTGTTCCTTCCAGGCACCGGGCCGTGGGCACTCCATCAGGGGAGCCTGTGGTGTAACACCGGACCAGTCAGTGGCCTGTATACCTGAAAGACGTTAGCTTTTTTGTGTTGCGCTTCGCTGTGCTCAGCAGCAACCTACTGTATTCCAGAAGGTTGAGCAACCGGAACGCAGGTTGCTGCTGAACATAGTGAAGCACAACAGGGTGCTCAGATATCAATCACCTCAAAAGGTACCAGTGGATTGACATCCGCCTCATAATCCACTCCTTCCACACCAAAACCAAACAGCTTCAGGAACTCATCCTTATACTGGCGATAGTCCGTCAGTTCAGCCAGGTTTTCATTGGTCAGCTTCGGCCATACGTCCTGGCAGTGTGCCTGAATGTCTTCCCGAAGTTCCCAGTCATCCAGTCTCAGACGATTACTGTCGTCCACCTCAGGCGCGGAACCATCACCCTTGTAAAGGCGGTCACGGAACATGCGGTTGATCTGCTCAATACAGCCTTCATGCACCCCTTCTTCCCGCATTTTCTTGAACACCATGGAAATATAAAGAGGCATCACAGGAATGGCGGAACTGGCCTGGGTCACGACACTCTTGAGCACAGCAATATTGGCCGAGCCACCGATGGCCTGCATTTTCTGATCAATGGCATGGGCTGCCCTGTCCAGGTCTTTCTTGGCTTCACCCAGAGCCCCTTCCCAGTAAATAGGCCAGGTAATTTCAGTGCCGATATAGCTATAGGCGACGGTTTTACAACCTTCCGCCAGAACACCCGCCCCGGACAACGCCTCCATCCAGAGCTCCCAGTCCTGGCCTCCCATTACCGTCACCGTAGCCGCTACTTCTTCGTCCGTAGCAGGCTCCACACTGGCTTCAAACAGAGCGTCCTTATTGGTGTCTACCGCTGTAGCCGTATAGGTCTGGCCCATGGGTTTCAATACCGAGCGTATCACTTCACCGGTATCCGGCAGTTTTCGAACCGGTGATGCCAGTGAGTAAACCACCATATCAATCTGTCCAAGGTCTTCCTTGATCAGCTCGATGGTTTTCTCCTTGGCGTCATGACTGAAGGCATCTCCATTCAGGCTTTTGGCATAGAGCCCGGCCTCATGGGCCAGCTTGTCAAAAGCGGCTGAATTGTGCCATCCGGCGGTACCGGGCTTTTTCTCCGTGGCGGGCTTCTCAAAGAAAACGCCAATGGTCGACGCACCACAGCCAAAAGCCGCCGTAATCCTGGACGCCAGACCGTAGCCACTGGAAGAGCCAATCACCAGCACCCGTTTGGGGCCATTGGCCACCTCGCCCTGGGAGCGGGTAAAGTCAATCTGCTCCCTGACATTCTGCTCACAACCCACAGGGTGAGTCGTGGTACAGATAAAGCCTCGGATCCTTGGTTTGATGATCATCGTTTTCCCCAACCGGTGATGGGCAGGCTCCCGCCTGCCCGGAATGCTCTGTATGCGCTGCAGTGGGCATTGGTCACACCACAGATCTACAGAGGATTTAAACGGTAATAAATAGCAGCCAAGCTTATCCAAAACCAGTGCCGCCGAAAAGAGAGGGAGCGTATAGACCCGTTGCAGTAATGCATATTTTGTAACATCACGTAAACCTCCACCGTGACAGAGGTTTATGCAGAGACTTTTTATTTCCCTGGCCGCTTATTAATATACAGCCCTTATCCAATATTCTGATCCACTGCATTTCAATGAAAAACTATTTTGAGAGCCCCTTTTCCGGTAAACCCATCAAAGACCAGATCACCAACCCCAATATTCATGTGGGGGAGTACAGCTATTACTCCGGGTATTACCATGGCCACAGCTTCGACGATTGCGCCCGTTACCTTAACCCGGACAGAACCGATGTGGATCAACTGATTATTGGCCGCTACTGCTCCATTGGCTCCGGCGCTGCATTTATGATGGCGGGCAACCAGGGGCACCGGATGGACTGGGTTGCCACTTTCCCCTTCTTCTATCAGGAAGGATTTTCCAACGAGTCCAGGGATGGCTTCCTCCGGTCCGGCGACACGGTGGTAGGCAATGATGTCTGGATTGGTTCAGAGGCGATGATCATGCCCGGCGTTACCATAGGTGATGGAGCGGTTATTGCCAGCCGGGCGGTGGTGACGAAAAACGTTCCCCCGTACGGGGTAGTGGGCTCCAACCCGGCAAAAATAATTAAATACCGCTTCAATGAACAACAGATCGAGCAACTGCTGGAAATGAAATGGTGGCACTGGAGCGAGACCCAGGTAAAAGCCGCCATGCCTCTGTTGTGCTCAGGCAACATTGATGGCTTATACGATTTCTGGAAAAAAGAGATTGATCACTGACCAAGACAAACCAGCGGGGCGTCCTTATGAAACATCCAGGACGTCTCTGCCCCTCAAAGCCCTTTATCCCGGTTCACTGACCTACACAGATTACATCTAATAAGTTGTTATTCACGCTATTTACAACTCATAATGAGTAAATCAAACAAAAACAACTAATAATGTGTATTTTTGCTATAGTACAACAAATATAATGTTTTTTGGGTGACCGCTTATGAAAACATTGGCCGAACTGGCCCAGGCCTTACGGAATCATCGCAAGGCCATGGAACTGGGGCAGAAAGATATGCGCCTGAAAATCGGTATGTCCCAGCAGCAGTACCAGCGGGCAGAATCCGGCCAGGACCTTCGGGTGTCTTCGCTGCTGCGCATACTTGAGGGGCTGGATCTGGAATTACAGCTGATCCCACGGCAGCCAGCGGGAGTAACCGAAACGGAAGAGACAGTATCAACCGAACAGAAGCCCTCAGCCTGGCAGGACTTTCTGGCTGACCTTGAGGACTGATGGATGGCTCAACCGTCAAAAAAACACCCCCTATTGATTGAAGGGTTAGAGCTGATACTTCATGGCCAACGCATCGGTGTATTGCTTCACTCCGATAATGGACGAAACACCCTGACTTTTGACCCGGATTATTCCCGCCAGCCCTCCTCCCTGCGCCCCCTCTTCACCCTGACGCAGCGGTGGAAAAAAGACTACCTTTCCTCCAGGCAGATTCATTCCCAGCGCCTCCCCCCGGTACTGTCCAACCTGCTACCCGAAGGCGCCTTGCGGCAATGGCTGGCCAGCTCATTGAAAACGCACCCCGATAATGAGTTTCCGCTACTGGCATGGACTGGCGGTAACTTACCCGGCGCAGTGGTAGCAAATTCCCTGAAAGCCGGTGAAATACCGGACTGGGCACTTCACGGGGTAGACACTATTGAGCCGGTTCAAATGGACGTCAACGTCGAACGTTCCAAATTCTCCCTGGCCGGGGTACAGATGAAGTTTTCCAGTGTCCGTCAGGACGGGCGCTTTACTATCAGTACTGATATCGGTGGAGACAGCTGGATCATCAAAACGCCTTCTACAGTGCATCCCAAGGTTCCGGAAAATGAATTTACCGCCATGAAGCTGGCGGAATTAATAGGCGTCGATGTTCCGGAAATAGCATTAATCCCCCTGGACCAGTTATCCAACCTGCCGGACATCATTCTGCCCGATGAATCCGTTGCCTACGGTATCCGCCGTTTTGACCGCAGTATGGAGCCGGTTAAACAAGCCCCCCTTCGAATCCATACGGAAGACTTTGCCCAGATCTTTGAGTTCTACCCCCATAAAAAATACAACCACGCCAACTATGAGCAGATCGGTCGGGTCATCTATCAATTCAGTCAGAGTGGCCTTGGGGATCTCCAACAAATGGCAAGGCGACTACTGGCAAATATTCTGCTGGCCAACGGTGACGCGCACCTGAAAAACTGGAGCATGATATACCCGGACAGCACCCATCCCCGTCTTTCCCCAGCGTACGACATAGTCACCACCCTGCCCTACGTCCCGGGCGAAACCGGTACCGCACTCAATATGGGAAAAGAAAAAACCTGGAAAAACATCACCATGGCCACCTTCCAGCACTGGGCCACCCGAATCGGTGCACCCTGGCCCGGGATAAAAATTCACCTGGAAGAAGCCATAGAAGCCGCCAGGGAGCAATGGCCCGGAAAACTCCAGGCACTCCCCATGTCCGCAAGCCATAAGACTGTTTTGAAGCAACACCTGGCGGGACTTTCTCCGGACTTTCGTATCGGTGATTTTCAAGAAAGATGTCGCCTCAACCTATGCAGCTAAATCATAGTGCTGCTGATTTTCTGATCGCTCAGGGTTTAGCCATACTTCAGTGGGTAACTGCCAGTTTCTGGTATTGCGGCTTCCCCAGCGTTCTGGGTGTTGCTCCTTCGCTTTACGATAAACAGCTTCTCGGTTTATTACTTTCT